>CAIRND010000552.1 GCA_903879825.1 uncultured Geobacteraceae bacterium | reverse complement strand
TCATTTATTTCATTTTCTCTCAGCTGTTGCTCGAATGGTTCAGTTAGAGTATAAGGAACGGTCACAATATTTATTAATAGGGAGCTACACATGATACATACGCTTATTCAGTGGCTACTTAGCACAATTGGAGACATGGGATACCCCGGTATTGTGCTGCTGATGGCTATGGAAAGCTCCATCATTCCGGTGCCGAGTGAACTGGTTATGCCGCCGGCCGGATATCTTGCCTACCAGGGTAAGATGAATATGGTGGCTGCCATTCTGTGCGGTACCGCCGGCAGTCTGATCGGTGCATACGCTAACTATTTTGTCTCACATTATCTCGGGCGTCCGCTGATCCTTAAATATGGCAAGTACGTGCTGATTCCGCCTGACAAATTTGAGCGTGTTGAGCGCTTCTTTCTGCAGCATGGTGAAATATCAACCTTTATCGGCCGACTTCTCCCGGTAATTCGGCATCTTATTTCCATTCCGGCCGGCGTGGCAGGTATGAATCATTTCAAGTTTACCTTGTATACCCTGCTTGGAGCCGGTATCTGGTGTACTATTTTAACCCTTATCGGTTATGCCATCGGTGAAAACCAGCAGTTAATCATGCAGTATTCACACAAAGCGCTGCTCTGGGTTGTCCTGTTCAGTGGCGCTCTGATAGCGGTCTATGTCTGGAAACAACGTAATGGTCGCAGTAAAGCCTAATTCAGGCCATAAGGCAAAAGGATTTTTGGAGGAAGCACAATGCAGATGAATCGTATCGGTCGTATCCAGTATGTTGAAGTAGATTTTCCGGGGATACCATGTTCAACACAAGGTTTCACCACCCGTCACGAAGGGGTTTCACGCCCTCCCTATAACTCGCTTAACCTGGGATTAAACACTCAGGACCAGCAGGCAACTGTTGAGGGGAATCGTAGTCTGCTTGCCCGCGCTTTTGGTCTCAGTCAGGGAGCGCTGGTAACTCCGCGGCAGGTTCATGGCAGTGATATTCTCGTTATCAGTGAACCGAATGAAGATTTCAGCCACTTCCTCTCCGTAGAGGGTGATGCCGTCATTACCAATCAGCCGAACGTCATGATCGGAATCTGTGTCGCCGACTGTGTGCCTATCCTGCTTTGTGATCCCACGCACAAGGTCGTCGCTGTTGTGCATGCCGGATGGAAGGGTACCGCAGCCAAACTGGTTTCAAAGACCGTGGCCGGTATGCAGTCGGAATTCGGTTCTGATCCTGCACAGCTTTTCGCTGCGATAGGCCCCTGCATCCAAAAGTGCTGCTACGAAGTTGATGAGCCGGTCCGGAAGGCGTTTCAACAGGGCGGAGTCGCATGGGATTCGTGTACCGAACTGAAAAGCCCCGGCACGTGGCAGCTTGACTTGGCCGCCGCCAATCGCGAACTGCTGATGCTCGCCGGGCTACCGGCTGATTCTATCCAGCTTTCAGAGCAATGCGTCTGTTGTCACAGTGAACAGTTCTTCTCGTATCGCAGGGACAAGGAAGAGTCCGGGCGCCAGATGGGCTTTATAATGCTGAAAGGTTAAAAGAAAAGTTGGATATTTTATTTTCAATCCTCATTAATACGGCAATCCCACCACAGAGTCACAGAGGACACTGAGAAATCTTTCTATTTTAGAAACTAAAGAAACACCTGACGTTCACTGATAACATTGTTTTTTG
>CAIRND010000551.1 GCA_903879825.1 uncultured Geobacteraceae bacterium | reverse complement strand
TATTCGTAGCCTTTGCCATAACCCTGTTCTTTCATAAGTTTTGTCGGGGCATTGCGGATATGCAATGGAACCGGCAGAGCCCCGCTTTTCCGGACTTCAGCTAAAGCGCTATTTATTCCAACATACGAGGCATTGGATTTTGGAGCGGTGGCCAGATAGGTAACAGCCTGTCCCAGTATAATGCGACCTTCCGGCATACCAATAACCTGAAACGCCTGCAGAGCCGAAACGGCGACCTGAAGAGCCCGCGGGTCAGCATTCCCGATGTCTTCAGACGCCATGACCATCATGCGGCGCAGGATAAAAATCGGATCTTCACCCGCCTCCAGCATACGTGCCAGCCAGTAAAGAGCCGCATCAGGGGCACTGCCGCGCAGAGATTTAATGAACGCCGAAATAACATTATAATGTTCCTCTCCCCCCTTGTCGTACAGTAACGCCTTCTTTTGCAGCGCCTCCTGAGCAATTTCAAGGGTAATACAACCGCCCTCTTCCTGAGTGCCACGCGGAGCCGAAGCGAGACCTGCAGCAATTTCCAGGGTATTCAAAGCAATGCGGGCATCACCACCTGCCTGGGCGGCTAAAAAGTCCAATGCTTCATCCGTTGCAGAGACGGCACGTGTGCCAAGACCGCGTTCGCAGTTGGACAAGGCCTGAATCAGCAAACCACGCACGGCATCAGGTTCAAGCTGCTGCAACGACAAAACGCGGCAGCGCGACAGCAGCGGTGCAATAACTTCAAAGGAGGGGTTCTCTGTTGTAGCCCCGATAATGGTGACAACACCTTTTTCAATGTACGGGAGAAAGGCATCCTGCTGGGCTTTATTGAATCGGTGGATTTCATCGATGAACAAAATAGTGCGAGTACCGCGAGCAGCATACCGTTCTGCTTCACGGAACGTCTCCCGGATCTCTTTGACACCTGACAGGATTGCAGAAAAAAAGATGAAATGTGATTTAGTTTCGGCCGCAATAATGTGAGCCAGTGTGGTTTTTCCACACCCGGGCGGGCCCCAGAGGATCAGGGACGCCAGCGAATCGGTTTCAATCATACGCCTGAGAATACGACCTTCACCAATCAGATGTTCCTGACCCGAAAATTCATCAACGGTACGTGGACGCATACGTTCGGCAAGTGGTGCGTGTGCGGATATTTCTGCGATATGTGTTCCGGAGTTTTGCTCCCAGAGATCAGGCGTATTCATAGCAAACTGTGTCCCTAACGCAGATCTCGCCGACTGTGACGGCTGATTTTTTCCGGTTTGATGTTCCATATTTCACGGGCGTACTCTGCAATAGTGCGGTCACTGGAGAACTTGCCCATAGCTGCTGTGTTGAGAATGGAGGTCCGGGCCCATTCATGGGGTTGTTGATAGAGTGCGTCAACCTCATCCTGACAGGCGATATAGGACGCATAATCAGCCAAGAGAAGGTAACTGTCACAACCGAGCAGAGTATCAACAATCGGCTTGAAAAGATTGTGGTCTTGAGGAGAAAAACTGCCATTGCCGATCATATCGATGGCCTGTTTTAATTCCGGGTTATGGAAGTAGTAATCATACGGCTGATAGCCAGCTTTTTTCAATCCGGTGACCTGCTCGGCGTTCAAACCAAAAATAAAGATATTTTCAGGGCCGACCTCTTCCATAATCTCAATATTGGCACCATCAAGAGTGCCGACCGTCAGCGCCCCGTTTAATGAATACTTCATATTACCGGTGCCGGACGCCTCGGTGCCGGCTGTGGAAATCTGTTCGGAAAGATCGGATGCCGGAAAAATTCTCTCGGCCAGCGAGACATTGTAATTGCCAAGAAATACGACTTTGAGCAGACTATTGACCGATGGATCATTATTGACAACCGCTCCAACCGAGTTGATCAGCTTGATAATCAGCTTGGCCATATAGTATGAGGGAGCCGCCTTGCCGCCAAAGATAACGGTCCGCGGCGCAAAATTCCCTCCGGGATTAGCCTTGATACGGTTATATCGGGTAATGATGTGCAGTACATTGAGAAGCTGCCGTTTGTACTCATGGATGCGTTTTGTCTGGCAGTCAAACATCGAATCAGGCGACACATCAATGAAGTCATGAACACGAATGTAGTCAGCCAATCTTTGTTTGTTGGCCCGTTTAACCTCTATCCACTGTTGCCGAAAATCCGGATCTTCTGCCAAAGGAATCAATTTTCTCAACTCGTCCAGGTTGGTCACCCACCCTTCACCAATCTTTGAAGAGATCAGGTCTGCCAGCCAGCGGTTACAGTATTTCAACCAGCGCCGTTGGGTAATGCCATTGGTTTTGTTATTGAATCGCTGCGGCCACAGTTCATAAAAATCGCGGAAGAGATCATTTTTCAGAATTTCGCTATGCAGAACCGAAACACCATTAATCGAGTGGCTACCCACAATCGCCAGATGCGCCATACGCACGCAGCGCTCACCATCTTCGCCGACAATCGACATGCGTCGCAGACGGTCATTATCACCGGGGAAACGGGCGATAATATCCTGCATAAAGAGTTCGTTTATGCGGTAAATGATCTGAAGATGGCGCGGAAGAATTTTTTCCATCATCACGACCGGCCATTTTTCAAGCGCTTCCGGAAGGATGGTATGATTGGTGTAGGCAAAGGTATTTAGGGCAATCTTCCAGGCGTCATCCCACCCAAGTCGCTTGTCATCCAGCAGGATACGCATCAACTCCGGAATCGCCAGCGTCGGGTGGGTATCGTTCAGCTGAATTGCAACCTTT
>CAIRND010000550.1 GCA_903879825.1 uncultured Geobacteraceae bacterium | reverse complement strand
TAACACACAAAATCAGGATTCAAACATCAACTTTAAATCTTGAACGGCTTCTTCAAGCATGACCGGATCGTGAACTGCTTGTTTCATGAACGTCTGCATTTCGGCAATATGTGCTACCGCATAATCTATGCCGGGATTGCTACCTGGTTTGTAGGCACCAATATTTATAAGATCCTCAGACTGACGGTAGGTAGCAAGTACCTCTTTAAATTTTGAGGCGACAGCCTGATGTTCTTTCGTCGTAACATCAGTCATAACTCGGCTGGCGCTCGCCAGAACATCAATCGGTGGGTAGATGGCGCGTGCCGCCAAATCTCGCGACAACACTATGTGTCCATCCAAAATGCTACGCATGGCATCTGAAATTGGTTCATTGAAATCGTCACCCTCAACCAGAACCGTATAGAGTGCGGTAATGCTGCCCTCAGGGAAATTGCCTGTACGTTCAAGAAGTTTTGGCAGCGCGGCAAAAACAGAGGGAGTATACCCCTTGGTTGTAGGAGGTTCACCAATGGCAAGACCTACCTCGCGCATGGCCATTGCAAAACGGGTAGCCGAATCCATCATCAACAGGACTTTTTTACCCTGATTTTTAAAATATTCTGCAATAGTTGTCGCAATGTACGCACCGCGCATCCTTACCAGCGGGGGCTGATCCGAGGTTGCAACAACTACGACCGTTTTCTTAAGACCCTGTTCCTGCAAATCTTTTTCAATAAACTCACGCAATTCCCGACCACGCTCTCCGATAAGAGCGATAACGTTGACATCAGCTTCAGTATAACGGGCGATCATTCCCAAAAGGGTAGATTTCCCTACTCCGGATCCCGCCATAATACCGACGCGCTGTCCCTGACCGCATGTCAGTAGGCCGTTTATACTCCTGATACCAAGGTCCAATGGTTTCCGTATCGGTGGCCGCGACATCGGATTTACCGGCAGTGCGTAGATGGGGTATTCTTCTTCAACCGCGATTGGCCCTTTATCGTCAATCGGATTGCCCAGGCCGTCTATAACGCGCCCCAGCATAAGTGGGCCGACCCCCAAAGTCGCATTATCACGCCGGACCGAGATCAAACTGTCAAGTCCAACGCCTCGCAACTCACCGAGCGGCATCAGTAACGTTTTATTGTTGCGAAAGCCAACCACCTCGGCTGGGATCGGGTCACCTTCCATCGGTTTTATTTCACAAATAGCCCCGACCGAAGTATCAGGACAGTAACCCTCAATGACCAGTCCAACCACTTGAGTAACTTTGCCATGAAGTCTGACCGGCTTTGCGGATGCAAGTGCCGAACGGTATTTAGCTAGATTAAGTTTTGTTTCAGGCATGGCGAGGTATCCGGATCACGGTTCCACAACAGCAACGGTGCGCTGTTCAATGAGGCTTCGATATATTTGCTCCATCTGTCCGTCAAGAGAAGCGTCTATAGTACCCATCGCCGTATCTACAAGGCAGAAACCGGCGGCAACCGATGGATCAGGCTTAAGCAGTAATCGATCATTGAGGAGCTCTTTGTGCAGCAATTCGTCTCGGCCCGAGGTAACCAGCAGATAATCATCAGGATTGATCCGAACCGTAATTTCTTCTCGGGCCGACAGGCCAGCGAGGGCGTTTTGAACTACTCCCGCCAAAATTGAGCGGTCATGTGTTGTCTCCTGGATGATAACCTTACGGGCAACAAGCATAATCAGGTTAATAAGTTCATCTTCTGTTTCGCGAAATATTTTATCTCTCAGGTTGTGTATTGTTTCGCTGGAAGCCCGTAGTGCCCTGAATACGTTTATGAGGCCTCGCTCAGCCAGCTCTTTGCCTTCCTTGAGGCCGTCATTAAATGAGTCATTGACTCTCTGACTCAGCTCATCTTCGGTTATCGTAACGGTGGGAGGTCCGGCGTCAACCGCCTCTTCCCCTGACGAATCACGGGGATCAAAACCTTTAAAAAGACTCATCGGCACAAAGCTATCAGTACCCTGTTCTGCAGGAGCCGGCATCCCCGCCTGTCCGATACTTCTGAAGCTAAACTCCAGAACGCCCGTTCTGTCGTGGTCTACCTGTTTTATAATCTTAGACGAGGACATCTTCGCTTCCCCGTCCAGCCAGAAC
>CAIRND010000549.1 GCA_903879825.1 uncultured Geobacteraceae bacterium | reverse complement strand
GCAAGATAGGGACCAAAGGGGATTGCCAGCTTAGAGTCTTTTTTCTGAAGAAGCATGATGGAAACACCAATCAGCGAGCCAACAAGTGAACTTGCAAAGATGATAAAGGGAACCGACTTCCAGCCAAGAAAAGCACCCATCATGGCCAACAACTTAATATCTCCGCCACCCATGCCATCTTTACCGGTCAACCGTTGATAGAGGTACGCAACAAGCAGCAGACTCCCCCCACCAAGCAAAATCCCAAGCAGTGAGTTCAGCCAGTTATGATCTTTGATAAAAAACGACAGCAGAAATCCAATCACAATACCGGACAACGATATCTCATCAGGGATTATCTGGTGTTCGATATCAATAAAGGTGATCACCACCAGTGCCGAAGAAAACAAAAATAACGCCGCAAAAGGAAGAGTCGGGCCGAAACGAAGGTAGAGCAGCAGGGTCAAAACTCCGTTCAGTAACTCGACCAAAGGGTATTGGAGTGAAATAGCGGCACCACACCCCCGGCATTTCCCGCGCAGAAGCAGGTAACTCACTACGGGGATATTATCGTACCAGCAAATCTGGTAGGAGCAGTACGGACAATGGGATGGAGGGGAGACAACAGATTCGTTTTTCGGCAGGCGACAGATGCAGACATTAAGAAATGAACCGACGATCATGCCAAAAAAGAATGCGAATGTAGGAAAAATTAAAGTAGGGGTCATTAGTCAATACTTTCAGCGACGTCCATGGTTATTTGAGTTTTTAAATACAGCTCAACTTCGGCTGCCGTTGAAAAAGAAAAACAACCTTCGGCTATTCTGGCAGCACGCTCCAGAGTACAGCGACGAAGAATCTGCTTAACCCGCAGAATAGATCCGGCGCCCATCGAAAGTTCATCAAAGCCAAGCCCGAGAAGTACCGGCAAATAGAGCGGTTCTCCAGCCATTTCTCCGCAGAGACAGGCGGTAATCCCCGCACCGTGAGCAGCCTGTACGATTCGGCGCAGTGACCGTAGCACCGCAGGGTGAAGCGGTTGGTACATATGTGAAAGCTGTTCGTTGCTGCGATCAATGGCCAAGGTGTACTGAATAAGGTCGTTTGTACCGACACTGAAAAAATCAACTTCACGAGCCAGCAGGTCTGCCAAGATAACTGCAGCCGGTATTTCGATCATCACCCCGACCTGAACCGTGCTGTCAAACGCGATACCGGAGTCGGTCAACTCACGCTTGGCCTCATTAAGCAGTTGTTTTGCCCGGTAGACCTCCTCCATTCCAGAAATCATCGGGAACATGATTCGAACCGGTCCATCGGCGCTTACCCGCAAAATAGCCCGTAATTGTTTTTTAAACTCATACGGCATACTTAAGGACAGACGGATCGCCCGCACACCGAGAGCCGGATTGAGCTCTGCGGTTTGATCCATCCCCTCAAGCAGTTTGTCACCACCGGCGTCCAGTGTCCTGATAGTGAGGGGATGTGGTGCAATGGCCTGCTGCATCGCTCTATATATCTCGAGCTGTTCTTCTTCATCCGGCATTGCTTCACGGTTCATAAAGAGCATCTCGGTGCGATATAAACCAACGCCACTCCCTCCGTGTCCCAGAACAGAAGCGCCCTCTTCCGGTATTTCGACGTTGCCACGCAGATGCATCGAGTGGCCATCCAGGGTAACCGTCGGCAGGGAAACAGTCTTAAGAAGTTCATGTTCAACATATTCGTAATGTTGCTTTCGGCGCAGTGACGTCTGAAAGGTGTCCTGATCCGGATCAACAGTCACGGTACCTGCGACACCATCAACAATAACCGAAACGCCATCAAAAAGTGGATCGGCAATCCCCTCAATGCCCATAACCGCCGGCAGATCCAGAGCTCGCGCAAGGATAGCCGTGTGCGAAGTTCTGCCACCAATCTCGGTTATGATTGCGAGTACATTGTTACGATCAATCTGAAGCATGTCAGCGGGAGAAAAATCATGGGCTGCGATAATGGTCTGCCCTTCATGCTGTGGAAAGGGCTCGACCGCTTCTCCACTCATACTGCGTAATACCCTTTCAATAACCGTCTCAACATCGCTGATACGTTCGCGAAGATAGGGGTCATCAATGCGGGCAAACGTATCGCGATAGCGCTGCAGGGTCCGGCGCAAGGCCCCTTCAGCATTAATCATTCCGGTTTTTATGATCTCGGAGGTTTCCGTCACCAGTCGTTCATCGACCAGAATCATCAGATGGGTTTCAATAAAGAAGATGTGGTCTTCACCACTTGTTTCAGCGAGGCGGGATTTAAGCAATTCCAGTTCGACCCTGGTATCTTCAATCGCCTGAACCAGGCGGGAGGTCTCATGGCACACCGACTCAAAGGGGATGGGATACTCGGATACAGCGGTTTTACGACGATCAACAATGCGCAGTCTCCCCATGGCAATCCCCGGCGAAGCCGCGATTCCAGAGAAATTTCGCATATTATTCCTCTCCAAAGCCATTGGTAATCAAGTCACCTATGGTTTGAAAAGCTTCATTTTCATCGGCACCATCGACAGTCAAACAGACAGTCGACCCCTTAGAGGCTGCGAGCATCATTATGCCCATTATACTCTTTCCGTTAACTTCAACACCTTCGCGGGCTATTTTGACCTCAGAGTTAAAACGGCTGGAAGTCTTCACTAAAAGGGCTGAAGCACGAGCGTGCAATCCTAATTTGTTTACAATCACGTATTCTTTTTGCAGCATATATCAGGTTTCCTTACTATACATTTATTATTTCAATAGTTCTCCGGCAACAATAATTCCTTCACGACCGGTGCGCTGCAGACCAATGGCAAGTTCAGCTACCGGCAGGCGTTCGCGGCGCGAAGAGAACTCAATCAGCATCGGCAGGTTAACTCCGGTAACAACTTCGATACACCCCTCTTTTAAAAAAGACATGGCCATATTAGACGGCGTTCCGCCAAACAAATCGGTCATAATGATAGCCCCGTCAGCCTGAACGGCTTCAACCGCAGATACAACACGGGCCATGATTTCATCTGCCAGCTCATTAGGAGCAACTTCGACGGTAACGCAGCATTCGATGGTTCCAACAATCATCTCAGCAGACATTTTGAGCGCAGTTGCCAAACCAGCATGGGTTACGAGTACTAATCCGATCATTTAAGCCCCTTTTCGATATCCCTGTGTATAATTCGTACTGATGGCCACGTTTTCAGTAAGTACTCCCCTGTGGCTTCTGCAAGCGCTACGGAACGATGACGACCACCGGTACAGCCAATAGATATTGTTAAATAGGACTTTCCTTCCTGACGATGTGCCGGTAATAACATCTCTAACAGAGGAAAAAAGTATCCAAGAAATTGTTTGGTAATATCGTTATTAAGTACATAATCACGAACCTTCTCATCAAGACCAGAGCCATCCTTCAATTCCGGTAAAAAAAACGGGTTTGGCAGGAAGCGTACATCCATGACAATACTTGATTCAATCGGAACTCCGTACTTATATCCAAAGGACTGAACTTCCACCACCAGCTGTTTTCCCTCCTCCTCGCCCCTCACAACTCTCAGGATGAACTCTTTCAGTTGATGAACGGTAAACTCGGAGGTATCAATTACACGTGTAGCCATCTGACGCAGACCGCTCAGGCAATCCCGTTCTAAACGTATAGCCTCAATAACGGAACACTGCTCATCGGCGGGATGGCGGCGGCGTGTCTCGGAAAAACGTCGCAACAGGGTATCGTCAAGAGCATCAAAGAAAAATATTTCTACCGTGTGTCCGGCTCCGGTTATTTTGTGAAAGGCATTTTCGTACCCTTTAATAAAATCCCTACCCCTGATATCCGCAACAAGCACTATACCTTTAAAAGTCTCACCAGATTTGCCGATCAAATCAACAAAACGTTTAAACAGGCGCACCGGAAGATTATCAATACAGTAATAGCCTTCATCTTCCATAGCCCTGACTGCTGTTGATTTGCCCGAACCGGACATACCGGTGATAACAATAATACGCATAGCCTACTCCACCTCATCTCCGAGCGGTCTTGCTTCTATTCGCGCCATAAGCCGTTCCTGAAAATCACGGGCGGAGTGGTACCCCATCCCTTTAAGCAGATTGTTTCGAGCGGCAACCTCAATAATTGAACCCAGATTTCGACCAGGTCTGACAGGGATAACGATATGTGGGATTTCAATCCCGAGAATACTAGTGGTGCGGTCATCAACTCCTAGTCGATCATATTCATGTGCTTCATCCCATTCCACCAACTCCAGCAGCATATCCACAATTTTTTTGTCGCGGATCGCAGAAACACCGTACAGGTCTTTGATATTGATGATACCAAGGCCACGAATCTCCATCAAATATTGAAGAGACTCTTCAGCATGCCCGACAAGCACCGCCGGCATCTTCTTTTTAATAAACACCATGTCGTCAGCGACAAGACGATGTCCACGCATTACCAGATCAAGGGCACATTCGCTCTTACCAATGCCACTTTTCCCCGAGAGAAGAACACCGACACCGAGTACATCCATAAGTACGCCATGCAGATGTGTTGTAGGTAATAATCGCTCTTCAAGAAATTTGGTTATTAACGATATAAAGGTTGATGATTGATGAGGAGTTGCAAGCACGGGTATCGCCCGGGAATCAGCAAGATCAAGCAGAAGCTGCGGTGGGCGCAAATTTTTCGTAACAACAAAGCAGGCTATTGGAAAGCCACAGAGTGCAATAAGATTTTCTGCGGCGACCTTATTGTCAATCTGCAGGAGGTATGATATCTCGGTGTTACCGAGCACCTGCAACCGGTCAGGATGCAGATGCTCGGTGTAACCAGCCAGCGCCAGTCCCGGTTTCTGGATACGGGAACTGGAGATACGATGAGAAAGCCCTTGTTTGCCGGCAAGAAGTGACAAAGCAAGGCCATACTCATTGTCTGTCAGCAGTTCTTGTATCGAGAGTGAAATACCGTCCATAATAGTTTCAATCGAACTAAGCGCGCTGCGGTTCGATCAGGCCATAATTCCCGTCCTTACGACGATACAGAACATTTATTTCACTGCTGTCAGCATCGGTGAATACAATAAAATCCTTATGAAGAAGATCCATCTGCATAACAGCCTCTTCTACCGACATCGGCTTAGCTGTTTCAGTTGTGGTTTTAATGACAATTGAGTCAGTCGTTGCCTCAATACTGTCAGCCTCAAAAATCTTTTTTGAAAGTTGACGTCCATGTTCGTCACCATTTGGTTTATGAGCTTTTATCTTTTCTTTGTAGCGCACAAGCTGGCGTTCAATTTTGTCAATAACGGCATCAATGGCTGCGTACATATCATTAGTCGCATCGGAAGCCTTCGTGCTGATTCCTTTTGAGTTAATTACAATTTCAACAATGTGGCGTATCTTTTTTTCCACGGAAAAATAAACCTGTACGTTAATCGGGCTGTCAATGTACTTCGTCACCCGTTCGAGTTTTTCTTCAGCGTACGCCTTAAGGGCTTCGCTTTGCTCCATGTGCCTGAATGTCATTGTTATCTGCATACAATCTCCTCCTGTGTGGTTGGTGCTGTGAAATAGACGACTGCCGAAACGGCAGTGCCTCAAAAATGTCGTTTACGTTCAGAAGATGACCCGAAATTGAGCATCTCTCGATATTTAGTTACGGTACGACGTGCAATATTCACCGTCTGATCAGCGAGCATTTCGGCTATTTTCTGATCAGAGAGCGGTTTTTTGGGATTTTCTTTTTCGATAATTTCTTTGATTCTGTTTTTCACACTTTCAGAAGCGACGAAATCTCCCTCGCTCGTAGAAAGACCACTATTAAAAAAATATTTCAGCTCAAGTAATCCCTGCGGTGTCTGCATGTATTTATTGGTAGTGACCCTGCTGATGGTAGACTCATGCATACCGATGTCTTCGGCAATATCTCGTAACACCAGCGGGCGCAGATACTCGATGCCACGATCAAAAAATTCCCGTTGAAAACGGATTATGCTCTTGGCAACTTTGTAGATAGTTCTTTGACGCTGTTGAATACTCTTGATAAGCCACACGGCTGAACGCATTTTATC
>CAIRND010000548.1 GCA_903879825.1 uncultured Geobacteraceae bacterium | reverse complement strand
GTCACGTTTTGTCACACCTCTTTTTCGAGCCAATTTCTCCATATTTCAAAGCTAGCTTTTACGGGCCCTGGAGCCGATTGCCATTTTTTTCCCGGCAACCATTTTTTAGAGGTGTTGTCACGGCAGATTGGGATTCTCACTCGACAGGAAGCATGATAAAATCAAGTCATTCGGGGCAGGCTTTCTCTCCTATATGATCACCCTGATGGTGTTGCTCGCTCTGCTGCTGCAGCAACCGGACCTTGGCTCAGCGGCTACGCTGTTCCTAGTCGCTTTCATCATGCTTTTTGCCGCTGGGACACGCCTTAGTTACATTCTGTAAGTCATCTTGCTTTCTCTTCCATTTCGTTACTATCTCGTGATGAATGTCGCCTACCGTAGGAAGCGCATTACTGCTTTCCTGCATCCTGAGCTTGACCCACAAAACACCGGATATCAGATAACACAGTCTTTGATGGCGCTTGGATCTGGTGGTTTGTTCGGGCAAGGTCTTGGACAGGGAAAACAGAAACTGTTTTACCTTCCAGAAGCGCATACGGACTTTATACTCGCAGTAATTGGAGAAGAGCTGGGGTTTATTGGTATCATAGTAACTATAGGATTATTCTTTTTGCTCATTATGAAATCATTTCGAGTCGCTGCTGAAACGAAGGACACCTTTGGGCGCTTTCTTGCTCTGGGGATCGCCGTTCTTCTTGGTGTCGAGTCAACTTTCAATATGGCCGTTGTAACCGGCATGATGCCGACGAAAGGTCTTGCCCTTCCTTTTATCAGTTATGGCGGTAGCTCTCTGGTGATTTCAATGTTTGCAGTAGGCATACTGCTTAACATCTCGTCGAAAAAAGTATGATCATAAAATATTGCGACCCCCAGTCACCTCAGGCTTCGCCATCAAACAACTCTCTGGGATTGCCTGAAAAGTGGGCGTCGAATGGTATCAAAACGTAAAGCTGAATATAAATGAATCGCCAGATCGCTGAGTCGGGACTTATGAAAGCCGGCAAGACGAAGAACTTGATGCCATTTCTTGCTCTGCCGCTTGTCTGAACTATTTACAAATAAGCTACATTCCTTTCAGCCTGTAGCCACCAGCCGTAGCATTTAAAAAGGTCACAAGATCGAGGCGCATGAATTCTAAATGAAGATTTCCATTCTGGCAGCATCGGAACCGAAAATACTCTGTAGCCCCCATACCATCCTTACTTTCTGAAATCCCGTCACAAAGAGGTCCCCTGTAGGTTTTAATAGTCCCTTTCCCGTCACATATTGAGAACACATTGTCCAATGCAGTCAATTCTGGCTCGTGCCGGTATGCAACTTGAAAGGTTCCTTTTATGTAGCCGGGAGTTACTGCATGCCTCAGAATCACACGTTTTCCCAGTTCATATTCTGAGTTAACCTTTAATACAGAACCGAGCGGGCGAAGGAAGTCAAACACCTCATGAATTGCCTCCTTCATGTATATGTCGATGCTGGCAAGATTGTCCTGCAACATACCCACAATATTATCTTCCGTAATATCTGGAAGCTTTTCACCATTCTGGAGTTGAGTATCCAGCTCCCTTCGGCGTTTTACCGAAAGTACTCGTCTAAGTTCCATTCTCTCTACCAGCACTCGCCAGGCCTCAGTTTTTATTGTTTCCATAACCAGATCAGCGGCCTGTGAGCCCACTTTGCAATAGTCCCGTGGATTGGTGCTGAAGCAATTGCACCCGAGATCCATAAAGCCGGTTTGCAGACGCTTTTCCGCAGCCTCCAACAGATCATATGCTTGGCGAACTTCAGCTTCTGCCCGTTGATAACAGGCAACAAGCGCAGGGAGCGTTTCGCGAATAGTTAGGTCGGTACTCATGTCGGCTTTACATCTCCTGTATTACAGCCAGCGAACAATTATTTAAACGGCAGGTAAAAATAAGAAGGATGTGCCCGGTGAGTCCCGAAGGATCGATCCGGGTTATGAAGTGTCTTATGAAAACCTTCCCCACAGCCTGCCGGTTTATATTCAGAATCAGAAACTTCCTTTTAAATGCGTATTAATTATGGTGCTGCACCAGTACCTCCTGCTTTCCGAAGAAAAGTAGGAAGATCATATTGATCTTCATCAAATACTGATTCAATAACTTCTACTTTCAACCGTTCACCGATCATCTTGAGCACTTGGCTGTCAGCCCTCAGTGCTTTGTATTCCTTGGCTATAACCCGTTTAGCCTGCCTCGAAAGCTTGTTACCCGCTGCTGATTCTGCCAGATGATGTAGGAATACTGTCACCACTGTTTTTTCGTCAACTCCTTCATCAACGATGAGTCCAAGAACTGTCTCGATTCCGGCAGGAAGCAGCGGAAGATGTATAGTTTTTGGTATCGGGGGGACTATCTTTCCGGGTTGAGAAGACTAAGTGATGCAAATGACCCCAGTGTGTTCATAAAGCAAATGAGTCATGCTCAGAACTTTGCAAACAAGATAGATTTCACGGACAGAGAACAGGCAATCTCAATTTTGAGGGCATGCAATGCCTTTGAAAGTCCGAGCGGGGATCTGGTCCTTAAAATGCCAATTTTTTCAACGTTCACGACCTAGCAGGTATCGCCTTCGCATAGCGTGCCTTACCGCGACCGGCCCACTATTTCACTGATATGCTTTTTATTCCGTCAGAACGCAAACTTGGCGGTATAAAACAATGGGAGTAACCCATCAACGCAACAGTACCGGATACAGTTCCGGGAAGAACCAACCGGCGGCATGGATTGGGAAACCGATCCTGACCTCACCCTTGGGGGTGTCGGAGACCAGCAACCCTTCGGCCACAAGCTGAGCAAGCAGATTTCTTCCGGTCCGCTCTTTCAGGCCGGATGCTTCAATAACGACTCCCCGTGGCGCTTCGCCCCGCAGCAGTACCTCTTGAAGCATTTTACCAGCTTCCGGGCGGAGATTGTCCATGCCTGGCGGATTGGGGATTATGGCAGTGCCGCGCAGTTGCGCATAGTTTCTAACACGCTCAACCAGGCCGTCCAACTGTAACAGGGTGTTCATGTATTCCACCTGATCGAGGCAGACCTCAAGGAAGAACCGACAGAATTTCACCAGTCCCTCATTCGATAAGCTTCCTCTGCCGTCCAAGTCGTTACGGCGCGGCGCATCGGCCCAAGTAAGTGCCGCCTTATAATCGGCATTCCGGCGGGCAAGGCCACGGCTGATCGACCAGAGGCCGAAGCCATGGACAGGAATCCGGTGCAGGCAGGCTTCAGTAAACAACCGGGCAACTCTGCCGTTGCCATCCAGAAACGGATGTATCCACATCAACCGGTGATGGGCCGCTGCCGCCGCCACCAGCTTGGTTGCACCGTGAGACCTTTCCGGAGCGTACGATTCGCCGAACCGCACCATGAATGCGTTCAGGCTGTCATGATCTGGAGGTTCGTGTTGCCCGACCCTGACCGGTTGTGTGCGTAACTCACCCGGTACCACCCGGCTTTCACGGCCGGTATCCGGATTGGTCATGACCTGGAATTCTTCCGGTAACAGCTTAAAAAACTCCCGATGCAGAGAGCAGAGAAACTCTTGCCCGGCAATATTGGGCGGCGTTTCCCCTTGCAGTAAAACTTCCATCTGTCGCTGTACCGAAATATGGGCTACGCTTTCCAGTTGCAGGTTGCGCTTGGCCGGTTCGGCGTCGTACTGCTGCTGCATGGCCCGGACGATATCGTAGGGGTGGGTGTTGTGGCCTTCGATGAGATTGGAGTAGTAGCTATTGATGATGCGGAGCAATTCACGCAGGGTTCGCAGAGTAACCGGGTGCTGTCTGGTGCCGAGAGACGCTGAACGCTGAATTACCTCCAGGGCTAGATCCTGAAGATCATCGGCCCGTTCCGGAAGAAGCGGGGTCATCTGGCTGATTGAGTCGGGCACGATTGGCTCCTTATTGCCGATTTATATGCCGGTAACTACTGTACGCAACAGTATAACTGAATTGAGTAAATAGCAAGGAATCTCAAATAAGTTCGAATGTTTTTGCCGATCATTCTGCCGATGAGCTACGCCATATTATGTACACAAACCTATGTGTAAGGGGGCTAACAGTGGCTTTAGGAGCAAAATAAATTTTATTGCTGTTTTCTCGCTCCTTTTGTGGCCTTCCAAGCAACATATAATTCTATGGACTATTTTAAGGCTATTGATTATATTTATCGCATCTTAAGTCCTAAATAGGTTTCTTATGCAAAGTTCAAAAACTCCTGATGAGATGGAAGCTGCCTTCGGGCAGCAGTTGCGTGGTCTGCGCCTCCGCCGGAACATTGATCAGCGCCATCTTGCCGAGCAGGCAGGTGTTGCCCTGAATGCGGTGAAAAATTTGGAAAACGGCAGAGGGGCAACATTGACGTCACTGGTGAAGGTGTTGCGCTCCCTGGGGCGGGCAGACTGGTTGGAAACGCTGGCGCCGGCAGTTGCCATAAGCCCGATGCAGATACTGAAGGCAAAGAAGCCGCGACAACGTGCATCCAAAACCAAAGGAGCTTCCAATGTATAAACCGGTTCAGGCTATTGAGGTACGTATCTGGGGCAAAACCGTCGGTGCGGTCGCTATGGCTCCGAATCTGGGATATTACGCTTTCGAGTATGACAGCAAATTTATAAAGTCAGGCATTGAACTGGCTCCTCTTGCCATGCCGCTGGCAGAGGCCCGTGAACCGTTCATCTTTGTCGATCTACCAGAGTTGAGCTTCAAGCGACTGCCCGCGTTGATTGCTGATGCACTGCCGGACGATTTCGGTAACGCCCTTATCGATGCCTGGATGGCAAGTAAAGGTATCGATAAAAAACAGGTTACGCCGCTTGACCGCCTCGCATACATGGGTAAGCGCGGCATGGGAGCGCTCGAATTCAAGCCGGCACGAACGCCGGCCATTGCAAGCAGCACTGCTATCAAGCTCTCACGCCTGGTAGAAAGCGCTCGTCAGGCTGTTCATGGCGAACTTGGTTCAGAACACCTTGCAAAAGCTGCTCTGGCACAGATAATTCAGGTCGGCACCTCGGCGGGTGGCGCCCGAGCCAAAGCGGCTATTGCCTGGAATCCTGTGACTTCCGAGATACGACCGGGACAGTTCGATGTAGAGACCGGCTTTGAACACTGGCTTCTCAAATTCGACGGTATGGGTGCAGACCGCGAACTTGGCTGTTCCCAGGATTATGGCCGGATTGAGTATGCCTACTACCGAATGGCCTGTGCCGCCGGCATTACCATGTCAACCTGTCACCTGCTGGAAGAGAACGACCGGGCCCACTTCATGACCCGCCGCTTTGATCGTGACGGGAACAGTAAGCATCATCTGCAATCGCTCTGCGCCATGGCGCATCTGGACTACAAACAGAAGGCGACCCACGATTACAGCCAATTTTTGCAGACCGTTGTCCATCTGGGATTGGATTATGCCGCGCTGGAAGAGTCTTTCAGGCGGATTGTTTTCAACGTTATTGCGGTAAACTGTGACGACCACTCCAAGAATATATCTTTCATGCTGCGGGAAGGTGGGCGCTGGGAACTGGCGCCGGCATATGATATGACGTACGCCTTCAATCCCTCTGGTGAGTGGACATGGCAGCATCTTATGGCGGTGAACGGTAAATTTACGAACATTTCTCAGGCTGATCTGCTGGCGGTTGCCGACCGGTTCGGTGTCGGCACGGCACATAAGGTTATCAGGCAGGTGCAGGATGCAGTTGCAGCCTGGCCGGATTTTGCCAGACAGGCAGGGGTAAGGTCGTTCGAGATCGACAGAATTCGTAAACGCCACTACCTGCTGTAAAGGTGTATGAACTTTCCCGAATTGCTGAGACTGTCATAGAGTTCTATTGTTTCCATTGCTTGTAGATCCTGGATCTTTTGGTCATACTTGCATATACAACTGATTCCCATTAGTCGCTTTTGCAGGTCAACAGTTAGTCTATTGACCAAGCAAACGGTTGAATATGGACCGGCCCGACGGATTTGCAGTAGATTTGTCCTAAGTCCGTCAGGCTCCTATGTGCTCTTTGTGAGTAGCTGGACAACCTCAGACTGTTCAGGAAATTGTTTCAGCAGCCTTTCTCTGCATCCCATCTCGAAATCAGCAAAATCGAAGCCTGGAGCAACGGTACAGCCGACAAGGGAGTAACCCTCTTGATGGACGACTGCCCCGAACCAGCAACCTGCCGGCACGACACGCTGGAAAGCTTCTCCTGCCAAGGCATCAGGACCAAGCAGTAGAGGGTAGCATGTGCCCTCAGGCGTGATGACATGCACGGTTAGTGGCACTCCTGAATAAAAATGCCAGATCTCGTCCGACTTGATTCGATGTAAGGCTGATATCTCCCCCGATTGAAGAAGGAAATAGATCGCAGTGCAGACAGAGCGATCACCGGTAAACCTGTCAGAAAGAGCTGCAACCTGAATGGATTCCTCAGAACGGTACGTTTCCCGATACCACCCGCCCTCAGGATGTTTGACCAATTCTAAACGTTTTATCAGCTCTTCAGCTGTTGGATTGTTGTCCACGAAGCATTCCTATTCCGGCGGATTCCACAGCCGCTGTCAAAATCATAGCACGAGCACCAAGGCGACTTTTCGAAGCGGTTGATAACACCAACTCCTCTAATATTACGGTTTATTCAGTTGGCAGTCGGCTGACAATAGCATCAGTACCCCACAGCTGATAAACCTCCTATTTCATACATAATTACAACTTCGCTGGTTGTCCGGTCGACGAAAGAACACTACTCCATAACCGACCAGATGGATCAATTTTTTTCCGGCAGCTTGTTGCCAGCTTAATAGGTACATGAACAAATTGATGATTCCAAAATCCAACTACCATATTTGTTCGTCCAGTCATCCCCGCATGAACGGCGTTGTGGCCAAGTGACAAACAGAATGTTGTGTCATGTGGG
>CAIRND010000547.1 GCA_903879825.1 uncultured Geobacteraceae bacterium | reverse complement strand
GGCGAATTTGGGCCGTTGCGAGGGTGCGTATTCCCCCGTGGTGTAATCGTAGTAGAAAAACTCCTGCCCCTTCTCTCCCTTTACCTTCTTGAAAAATCCCTGCTTGCTCTTGTTGCCGAGCAAACCTTTCGCGACCATATCTTTGATGAAGTCAGGGAACGTGAAGATATCGCGCTGTTCGTCGTTGACCAGCAGTTCGTATGAATTGTTGGCAACATGCTGGAGCGTGTCGATGCCGACCAGGTCAGCGGTGCGGAAGGCGGCGCTTTTGGGGCGGGCGGTAGCGGGGCCGGCCACCGCATCCACCTCTTCTACGGTCATGCCGGTTTCCAGCATGGTACGTACACAGTTGCAGATGGCATAGACGCCGATACGGTTGGCGATGAAGTTGGGGGTGTCCTTGGCGTAGACAATGCCCTTGCCGAGCCGCTTGGCGATGAAATCCGCCATAAAGGCCGTTACTGCTGGATCGGTGGCGTTGCAGGACACTATTTCAAGCAGGCGCATGTAGCGCGGCGGGTTGAAGAAATGCGTTACCAGGAAGTTTTTGCGGACAGCCTCCGGGAGGCATTCCGCCATATCATTGACGGACAGGCCGCTGGTGTTGGTGGAGAGGATCGCCCCCTCTTTCAGGTTCGGTACGACTTTCTCGGTGAAAAGTTTTTTCTTGATGGCCATATTTTCGATGACAACTTCAATAACCCAGTCGCATCCCTTTAATTTTGGCATGTCATCATCAAAATTTCCGACCTCGATGTTGGCGGCATACCCCGGCAGAAAGAAGGGTGCCGGTTTCATCTTCATCAGCCCCTCACGTCCGGCAGTAGCGATGCGATTGCGTACCCTGCTGTCGGTGATGGTAAGGCCCGCTGCCGCTTCGGCTTCATTGATTTCTCGCGGCACGATATCGAGCAGTAGTACTGATACTCCCGCATTAGCGAGATGCGCGGCGATGGTTGCTCCCATCACCCCCGCTCCCAAAACTGCTACCTTATTGATCTGTTTCATCTCGATTCCTCCTGATTCGTAATTGCTAGTTGCTGTGGTCAACGTACATATCTTCTATCCGGTGTTTGTATTTTTCATAAATGACTTTTCGTTTCAACTTCAGCGTCGGGGTCAATTCGCCCCCTTCAATCGAAAAATCATGGGGCAGCAGCACAAACTTCTTAATGGTTTCATAGGGGGGGAGATGCTTGTTTATCTCGGCCATGCGCTGTTCGAACAGAGCCTGAACCGGGTCGTGCATAACCAGGTCATCCAGCTCGTAATAGTGAATATGTTTTTCCTTGGCAAATTCCAGCAGACGCTCAATATTCGGCACGATAAGGGCGGTCAGGTACGGTTTCCGATCGCCGTACACAAAGGCGGAGGATACATATTTATCCATCTTCAAGCCATTTTCGAGCGGCTGTGGCGCGATGTTCTTGCCACCGGCAGTAATGATCAGCTCTTTCTTGCGGTCGGTTATAAAGATGAAGCCGTCTTCGATATGGCCGATATCGCCGGTCTTGAACCAACCGTTCTCCATTACCTCGGCTGTGGCGACCGGATCATTGTAATACCCGGACATAACCTGTGGCCCTTGTACCAGGATTTCGCCGTCTTCGGCAATTTTGAATGAGGTCTTCTCCAGAGCGACCCCCACCGAACCGAAGCGGATATGGGCAAAGCTGTTGAAACAGAGTGCCGGGCTTGTTTCGGTCAGTCCATACCCTTCAAAAATCGGGATGCCGATGACCCAGAAAAATTCGTTGATCGTCTTATCCAGCGGCGCACCGCCGGAGCAGAACAATTTCATATTGCCGCCGAACTTGGCCCTGACCTTGCTGAATATCAGGCGATCGGCCAGCCGGTATTTAAAAGTAAGCAGCGTGGAGGGTTGCTTGTCTATAT
>CAIRND010000546.1 GCA_903879825.1 uncultured Geobacteraceae bacterium | reverse complement strand
TTGCCCCTCTACTGAAAATGACCTGACATGGAGGAGGGGGTCCTGACATTTGTGTAAATGAAATATCCGGCGGCAATTTTAGCTATTTGTCCAGCATCTCCCTTACTTTCCTCAGTAGTTCCATTGGCTGCACAGGCTTCCTGATCAGTCCAACCGCTCCTTCCGAAATTCCCCGGTCCTCAATGAAGTCGGCGGTATAGCCACTGGAAAAGAGCAACTTGACATCAGGTTTAATGCGGCTGATTTCCTCATATGCTTCCTTGCCGCTCTTCTTCGGCATTATCATATCCATGAGAATCAGCCTGATGATGTCCTGATGATCCTTGAATTTTTCAACAGCGTCCACACCATCTTCGGCAAGGACTATATTGTATCCATGACTTTCTAGTACCTTCGCAACCAATACACGGACACTGGGCTCATCTTCAGCAACAAGTATGGTTTCATTGCCGCCCACAGGTGGTGCCGGTTCTGCCTTGATTGAATGGAAACCATTAGACTTTTCATCAATGGGCACATAAATTTTAAAGGTGGTTCCCTGGCCAACTTCGCTGCTAAGATCGATGAAGCCATTATGCTGTTTAATAATGCCATAGATGATTGCCATTCCAAGGCCGGTGCCTTTGCCCACTTCCTTGGTCGTAAAGAACGGTTCAAATATATGGTCAATATGTTCCTTGCTGATACCTGTTCCTGTATCAGAGACGGTAAGCACGGCATAGTGGCCCGGTTGAATATCCTGTTTATTATAATCAGAGAGAGAAGAATCCAGAAGGACACGATCACTCTTGATGGTAAACACGCCGCCGCCTGACATGGCATCACGGGCATTGGTGGCAAGATTGATCAATACCTGTTCCAACTGCCCCCTGTCAGCGACAATCGGCAGTTCTGCTTCGCAACAAGCTGATTGAAACGTGATGTCCTCACCGATGATCCTGGCGAGAAACTTGTGAACATGCTGCACAATTTTGTTGAGATTTTCCTGTTTCATGATCAGAGGTTGCTTGCGGCTGAACGCCAGCAAACCGTGGGTGAGTTGGGCTGCTTTTTCGGCAGAAGCTGCTATTTCCTCCACACGATTCTTCTGTTCACCGCTTAAACTGCCATCCATTTGCAGGAGTGAACAATAGCCAACTATTACCGTCAGAATATTGTTGAAGTCATGGGCAACACCACCGGCGAGTTGACCTACGGCCTCCATCTTTTGAGCCTGACGCAACTGCTCTTCAAGTAATTTGCGACCCGTGATATCCCGCAAAAAGGCGAAGAAGCGCCCGCCCGTGTCCGGAGAATAGGTTATACTGATATCCAATTCGATAATTTTTCCGTCTTTGCAGCGATGCCTGCTTTCAAAATGTGCCCCGCCACACTGAATAATCAGGGCAATCCTTTGTCCTATTTCTTCAGGAGACAGTGCCTCCTCAACGTCGGACAGGCTCATGGTATACAATTCATCGCGACTATATCCCGTCAGAGCACAATAAGCATCGTTTGCCTCCAAAAGCCGGCCGCTTAGGTCCACGACAAGAAAGCCATCCAAAGCGGTCTGGAGTATTATGCGGTACTGTGTTTCTCCCACCAAATGTTTAGCGCGGGTTCGCAATGTCGTAATGCCGAAGGACATGTCTGATGCAAGTTCCTCCAAGAGGCGGACCTCTTCATCCGTAAATTCGTCAGGCTCGGCTGAATAGAGCATGAAGGCGCCGAAGGTTGTACCGGTTTGGTCCGTGAGCGGCAGAGCGATGGACGAACGGTATCCTCTTCTCAGGGCGTTTTCACGCCAAGGGGCCGCCAACGGGTCCAAGGCAATATCCTGAAAACAGCCGGTCTGCCCGCTTCGAATCACACGGCCGGTCTGACCCTGACCATATTCCGAGTCAGCTGCCCAGGATATGCGGGCAACAGCGAGATAACCATCATCAACCCCGCCTGAGGCCACCGGCTGCACTGTTTTGGCCTCATCATGTAAGGCAAAACCCACCCAAGCCATGCAATAGCCTGCCTCGTCACACACGATCCGGCATATTTCATTCAATAGTGTCTGTTCGTCCTCTGCATGTACGAGAGCCTGATTACAGGTGCTGACGGCACGCAACTCCCGATTCAGGCGGAAAAGTTTTTCCTTTGCCTGCTTGTGCTCATTAATCTCCGTTTCAAGTGCACTATTCGCGCTCTCCAATGCTGAGGTCCGTTCATGCACTAATTCTTCAAGATGCTCTTTATTATGGCGCAGAGCCTGTTCCGCCTCCATCAGGTCGTGGAAAATAAGTTCATACGGTTCTTTCAATCCGGTGGCAACCAGAGCCTGGTAGAGGAGCGCAAAGGCGACAAGTTTCAGGAAGTGCCCGATCATGTTGGCAAGGCCATAAACACTTATGTAGGAGGTGAAAGTTAATTCTGCGCCAATAGTACAGATCATACTGGCGACAATAAGGGTAAATATCCTGGATTTAAAAGCGGAACGCTCTCTGTTGAAGTGTACCAGCGCAACTACCAGAAGCAGGCTGATGATATATTCACTGACAATTTTAAATTGAGTGAGTCCTTTCCCCTCAATAAAACAATCGGGAAAGAATCCGGAGAAAACAAGTGCTACGGTAGAGGTCGTAACAAAAGCGGCAATACAGAAAAATATTCGTTCGTTCAGATTTCGCCGTGCGTAAAAAGGGGCAGACAGAAGGAGGATGGCTTGCAGGGAACGGGCCGCTACCCAGAGCTGAGTAGGGAGATTCGCACCGTATGTTGAGAATATGCCCATCCCCTTGAAGGCCAGAGCGTGGAACAGGTCAATCAGGGCAATAAAGCCATAGCCGATTCCAAGAATTTTGAGGTATCCGGTTGGCAAAAATCGGCTGGTATTCCAGGTGAGGGTTAACAGGGCAAAGGCAATGACAATGGTCGTGATCTCGATCAGGATATGGAACAGGAGGTAGCTGTTCAGGCTGCTGACATACAAGCAGAGGATGGCGATGAGAATCGTTCCGGTGTACATGGTGTAATTAGTCTTTTCAGTTGTTCGCATCACGACCGTTATACTCCGCAAAATGAAATTCTCAGGCATGCTTCAAACAGTTTTACAGGTCTCAGGCCTCTAAGGGTAGCCTGAGAATATCTGTTTTCGCAGACGTTCCTCCCGCGTGGTCCTTATTGGGACAACGGTCTTCTGCGGTCATTCCGCCCGATATATGTTCAATCTATGCGGGAATATACACCTAAAAGTTATTGCAAGTCCATACACCATGTCGCTTAAGCGGAGTACCAGGGAGAGAATCGTTTTTTTAGGTTTTCCGGATATGGTTTGTGGTAAAACATCCTGGATAAGTGCCGACTCAAAATACCCGCTGCGAGGTGTAGAGGTATCCTTCCGCGTATAGCTCCTGTTATTTCAACGAGTATATGACAATTTATGCCAATGGCTCTATCGATGTTAAAGCAAAACTGGCCTCATGCTTATTAAAGAAACTGCCATTAATAATGGTGGCAACGACGTAAACCAAAGCGGTCTTACCGCACAAACTACAGGAGGAAATCACAATGATTTCGGAAAAATTGCTGGAAATTTTGAAAGAGGATGGAGTGGTTGCAATTGCGACCTTGGGGGAGGAAGGGCCGCATATGGTCAATACCTGGAACAGTTATCTAAAAACCACCGAAGATGGTCGTCTATTGATCCCTGCCGGTTACATGCATCGTACGGAGGCGAATATTGCTTTCAACCCGGAAGTATTAATAACCGTGGGAAGCAGTAAGGTCAAAGGCCTCAATGGGCCTGGTGCAGGTTTTCTGATCAAGGGGAAGGCACAATTTATAACATCCGGTCCGGACTTTGATGTGCTGAAGGCAAAATTTGCCTGGCTCCGTGCCACAATGGCCGTTACCATTGAATCTGCCACTCAGACGTGGTAACCCGTTGGCTACAGTGAAAAAGAGGAGCCTCTGACGCAGATTGTCAGGGGTTTTTTCTTTTGTGCGCAAGCATGGCGCGTACCCGAAGTGTAGCAGGAACATACATCCCACTGGTATCTATAAGTGCCGCCAGCGGTATCGGCTGAGTATTGACTGGCCACAACATCGTTCCGGTCGACGCCGTTATGCTGAGCCCACATCGCCATAGCTTTGCCGGGAGCGTAGAAAGCCACCTCCGGGAAAACACAGCCGCCGATAGACCCATTAGTAATGTCCTGCGCGGGGAAATAATCAGCTGTAAGGCTGGACTAATGCTTGTTTTGAGTTATCTTTGTACTGAG
>CAIRND010000545.1 GCA_903879825.1 uncultured Geobacteraceae bacterium | reverse complement strand
GGAAAAGACCTTATCTATATCGAGGATCATGACAAAACGGCCGTCATGTTTCCCCATTCCCTTGATAAATTCAGTTTTAAGGTGCGTGCCGATATGCGGCGCCGCTTCAATCTGGGAAGGTTCCATTTCGATAACCTCCTGCACACTGTCCGCCAGCGCACCCAGAACAATATTCTCACCGTCCATCATCACCTCAACCACAATGATGCAGGTATTGACGGTCTGAGCGGTCTCTTCCATGGCAAACTTCAAGCGCAGATCAATGACCGGCACCACGCAGCCACGCAGATTAATGACACCACGCATAAAATCAGGCACCTGCGGTACCTTGGTAATAGTGGTAATTTCCAGAATTTCCCGTACTCTGGCCACATCAACGGCAAACACCTCTTCAGCCAGTACAAACGTCAGATACTGGGTTGCTTCTAATTCTTCGGTCATAGAACCTCCTTTTAGAATCTCGCTACATTATGTTATTCCCTTTTAAAATCAGCACACTGCTTCGTGCACAGCTGCATGAGATTCCACAGGATGACGATATGTACTCAGTTTAAGTGAAAGTTCGGGGAGCAAGAATGGCTTTTCAATAAATATGCTGCATAACTTATCGATGTTTGACTTTACATGCCAATTCATGCCAGCAAAACCAGCCGTAAGGACCCGAATAGTTTTTGAATTTACGGTCGCGGCATGCCAGAGAAAATCATCACCATCCATTTCAGGCATTTGATATTCACAGATGCAGTAATGAAAGGGATCTTCTGTATCAAGTGCTTTTTTTGCCTCATCAATCGATGTTACAGCAACAACATGGTGGCCTTCTGATTCAAGATATTTGCTGAGTACAGTGAGAGCCTCACTATTATAATCAACACACAGGGTTCGCATGGGTTCAGACACAGAACACTCCTTTATTTTAGCCAGATTACTCACACCATGGCCTCAGACTGGGGATAGAATAGCTTTTTCAGCTTTTGGAGATCATGTACCACCGCCTGTTCCCGGTCGTACTTACACAACGATTCCCGAATAACATGTTTCACATTCTCGTCATCCCACGGCTTTATCATGAAGCGAAATATGCAGTTGTTGTTAATCAAACTGACGACACTTTCCATGGACGCATGACCCGTCAACATAATACGAACCGTCTGAGGATACAGATTCTGAACCAAGGTTAAAAATTCTGTGCCATGCATTTTCGCCATCCGCTCATCGGAGATGACTACTTTGATCGGGCGTTTACTCATGCGAATCAAGGCCTGCTCACCGCTTAATTCAGTAAGGACTTCCCATGGCTCTTTACGCAGTGAGCGATAGAGAGAGGTAAGAACTGATGGTTCGTCATCTACAATCAATATGGTATCTTCGGACACGTGTTCCCCTTGGAGTAGTAATAACCGGTTGCTCGTTTTTTGCAAAAATGCCTGCTTCTACGCTCGTACCACCACCGATCGGATCGCCTCCATTGTTAATAATATCGTCCGCTCCAGTTCGGGAAACATTTCCCACGCTACGTTCAAAGCGCCACCTTTAGCAGCGTTCTCAATCATAAAGCAGATTTCACTCAGCGCAGGAGTACTGATATTGGCAGCCATACCTTTCATCGTATGGGTGTGGTGGTGGATACTTATAGAATCGCTACTTTTAAACAGCTCCCGTAGATGTTCAAGCTGTCGAGGCAGATCATGTAATGACTCTTCCAAAATAGTTTGTATAAACTCATAGTCGTT
>CAIRND010000544.1 GCA_903879825.1 uncultured Geobacteraceae bacterium | reverse complement strand
TCGCCTGCCTTACTGATTTCACCGGCGCTATCAGCCAGATACCCCCCATGTATTCCGCCATCAAACAGAACGGTCAACCCCTTTATAAACTGGCACGCCAGGGAGTGGAGGTTGAGCGCAAAGCGCGTGACGTTGAAATATATTCCATTGAGCTTCTTTCCTTTGACCTGCCACACGTTGCCATCCGGGTTGTGTGCTCTCGAGGCACCTATGTCCGAAGTCTGGCTGACGATATTGGTTGCCAGTTGGGATGCGGTGCTGCTCTGCAAGAATTGCGACGCACAGCAAGTGGCCCTTTTCGTATTGAAGATGCTGTTACTCTGCAAACTCTTGAAGAGCTGGCCGGAGAGGGAAGGGCGGAATCACGGTGTCTGTCACCGATGGAGTCACTATGCCACTTACCCGATATCCCACTGAATGCGGAGGGTGTAAATGGGCTTCTTTTTGGCAGAGCACCTGCATGGAGCGCAATCCTTGTGGAATCACCACTTGTGTGTGAACATGAATCGCCAGTCCGATTGACCTCCGCCGGTAAACTCGTCGCTCTTGCTCTGCTGGTTCCAATGCCTGATGCTCATAGTGCTATTGTGTTGAAACGTGTGCTGATATAACAGTACTCAGTAAGGTTTGTTTTCTCTGATCGTATGCGATTACCCCACTCCTCCACCAGTTTAGGCTTTACATGCTGGTAACAATATGGTAATTAAATCAACTCTAAAAAATCGCATGCGTATTGTTACGCTTAACTAAAAAAAATAACGGAGGAATAAACAGTGCTGGCTACCGAAAAAAAGCAGGAAATCATCAATGCATTCAAGAAACATGAGAGCGATACCGGTTCACCAGAAGTTCAGATTGCAATTCTGACAGAACGTATTACGTATCTGACTGAGCATTTCAAAACACACAAGAAAGATCACCATAGTCGTCGTGGTCTTCTCAAGCTTGTTGGCCAGAGAAGACGCCTTCTGGATTACCTGAAAGGCAAGGAGCTGGCAAGATACAAAACAGTTATCGAGCGTCTCGGCATTCGTAGATAGTCAACGGCGGTATCCCTGTCAACAGGTATACCGCCGCTCTGTTTACTGTATGCTCATTTCAGAAAAGGGCTTTGTGGCCCTTTTTATATTTGTTGGGGACGTGGTTAGAATTCCTGCGGTAATTAATGCCGCAGAAGTTGTTACGACGGCCCCAACGCAACCGAAGAGGAGAAATTAGTATGGAACAAAATGTTCAGGTTGAGTTCGGGGGCAGAACGATTACTCTGTCAACCGGCAAAATGGCAAAGCAGGCGAGTGGAGCTGTTGTCGTCAGTTGCGGCGATACCGTTGTGCTTGTCACTGTTGTTGCGTCGAAAGAAGCAAAAGAAGGACAGGATTTTTTCCCATTAACAGTTAACTACACCGAAAAAGCGTATGCTGGCGGCAAGATTCCTGGTGGCTTCTTTAAACGTGAAGCGCGACCTACCGATCCTGAGACACTTACCTGTCGTCTGATCGATCGTCCTATCCGTCCGCTTTTCCCGGAAACATTTTTGAATGATACCCAGATTATCGCAACGGTTGTTTCTGCAGACCAGGACAATGATCCGGCCATCTTGTCAATGCTTGGAGCTTCTGCCGCATTGATGATATC
>CAIRND010000543.1 GCA_903879825.1 uncultured Geobacteraceae bacterium | reverse complement strand
TCAGGATATTTTGAGGCTGGGTAGTGAGGCGCGAATGAATATTCCCGGCACCGCTTTCAGTAACTGGGAGTGGCGCTTTTCCTGGGACATGATTCCGCAGGACTTGACAGCTTCGGTACTAAGCCAGGTGAAGCGCTACGGCAGAGCACAACAGAGAGAAAATTAATAACTGTGCAACAATTCCCGCTTAATAATGATTAACTATGCCGATATCTGTTAAATCGCCTATTTTGTCCTTCTTCTTGACAATTGATGGGCGTTTTTCAATACGTGTATGCTTGAGTGTACTCACGTCGCTTCGTAATGATTCTCCGAGCACCGCAGCGGAAGGTTTTAGGCAGGCTTTGGGCGCACCTCTCCACTACAATTCAAATTAATTTTTGAATCAGTTAAGTGGCATTCAGAACCTATAGACGTGATAGTTACCGTATTGCGTTATTCATCATAGATAATGTCTGGTTTTGCGGGGCGGAACCCGTTTACAATTACGGTATAGAGAATGGCCATAGACTCTAACGCAAAGCAGTGGAATAGATTCCTTTGCTGGTCCCAGAGTGCCCTCTTGCTACCGGCCCGTTCCAAAGCCGCTTGGAACAGCGGAGAGCAGAGTTGCTGTGTCTGGTCAACTAAAAAAGCCAGCATCATTAGCATAACGAATACTTCGCTCAGATGCTTTTTCCCAAGACCAAAGTTGTGCTCGAAATGGTATCCCTGATTTTTAAGTGTATTAAAGGTTTCGTTCTCTATCTTCCAACGGCATCGACCTCCGCGCATTAGGGTATATGCATTATCACTGCTAATAGGAAAATCAGTAACCCACGAGAAGTGTTTAACCTCTCCGGTCTTAGTATTGTGTTCTTTGTAGTCGAGAAAATTTACTTTGAGGCCACTGTTTGCTTGATTAAGTGAGGTATTGTTGAGAAAGGTAAATTCATGAATTATGTTTTCGTCTTTAGGGTCAATACGGCGAAAATTGGTGGCAGTTCCCTGTTCGACAGCCTCGGCAAAGTTTTGGAACAACAGCGGATGATCGCCCGGCTTGGCTCCCAGAATGAAATGCATACGATGTTTTTGTAACTCCATTATGTGGGGACCATTAGAGCTTAAACCGTCCTCGATGACAATCACCGGCAACCGTGGATAGTCGGCACGAAACTCAGCCAGGAATCGCTTTGCGGCATTGCGTTCGCAATCGTTCTTTGTTGTCCCATCCTGCGTGATGATCATCTCTGGAGCTAAAGGAATGACCACACGATGGTTTGGATGAACCAATGCGGCTCCCAGCACCTGCTGATAATACGACTTGGTACCATTGCGGTGATTCTTGACCATACAGGCGGACGAACTGACCACCTTGGAACTATATGAACCAGTTCCATCCAAACTGAGCAAGTAGCATCCATTATAGAATGTCAACTGCTGCAACGCTTTGCTCCGTTGAAGTTGGGCCGTTACCGCCCTAAAGCTGTGTCGCAATAGTTTTGGGTTAACCGGATCGAGTACTGTTCGCATTTGGGTATCGCAAGCAACATTGGTGATCCCGTAGATTTGCTCCAGATTTGCTGCATCAAGGCTACGGCGATCATCAAAGGCCAGCAGTGACGGATCCTTCAAGTCAAACACTGCGAACCCTGACATCATGACGTCAGTCAGAGAAATCTTGGTCATACCGCGACGGTGGTCAGGAATGTTGTCAAAGCCACAGCGAAGCATATTCAGTTGGGCATCCTTGCAGAGACAATTCCGGATGGTCTTTTTTGTGGGGATCTTAAATCGTGGAGGGACTGTGCGGGCTTTTGGCATTTTTCATCTCCTCAAACTTTTGGTTGAGCTAATGAAAAAAACGCCTCCATCTCACAAACGTATTGTCAAGTAAAAAAACAGCCTCCATAAATTAAATTGACGAGTATTATCAGCATGTTATGGATTAATGCATCTGGAATAGCGAGTAAGATAGACGGGTGTCCGGCTTACTCGAATGATCAGCGATATTGGCAAATATTAGAGGAATATCACGAAAGTAACGATTTAAAATAGTGTATATTCATACGGTTACAGTACCTGCGGGAATTGCTGATGATTAAGCCAGCCGAACACCGAACGATCATCCACATTGAATGAATGCGTATTTTGCTTCTGTCGAGCAACAGGCTAACCCTGCCCTACAGGGGAAAGCTATAGCTGTAGTCGGTGGTCATGGCAGAACGGTGATCACCACCAGTTCATACGAAGCAAGGGCCAGAGGCGTCAAAACTGGCATGAGCAAGTACGAAGCCCTCCGCATGTGTACGGAACTAATCATAGTGGTTGGTGATAACCGGAAGTATCAATATACCTGCACAAAAATCAACGAGATTTTCCGCGATTATACACCTGAGGTCGAAGCGTTTTCGATTGATGAGAGCTGGCTGGATGTTACCCATTC
>CAIRND010000542.1 GCA_903879825.1 uncultured Geobacteraceae bacterium | reverse complement strand
GTAGCATCCTTTTACTTCGGACAGCCGGTAAACCGGTCGTAGTACTGGGTGTTATCTTGCAACATTCCCCGTATATTCTGCTGGCAAAGAAGGACGGCCCCAATCAGAGCGTACAAAACTTGGCAGGTAAAAGCATGATGCTTGAGCCACAGGCGGATGAACTTACTGCTTACCTTAAAAGTGAGGGGGTCACAGCTGATAAACTAAATATCGTTGAGCACAGTTTTAATATCCAGGATCTCATTTCGGGGCGCGTTCACGCAATGTCGGGTTACGTGACCGATGACCCGGATATACTTGACAGGGCCCATTTTCCCTATATGGCTTTCTCTCCCCGCTCAGCAGGTATTGATTTTTACGGTGACAATCTTTTCACCACTGAGAATGAACTGAATGCCCATCCGCTGCGGGTAAAAGCTTTCCGCGATGCCGCAATGAAGGGATGGCACTATGCTCTTCAGCACCAAGAGGAAATAATTGAACTGATAACATCAACCTACTCTCCAGCATCGAACCCTGATCATCTCAGATACGAAGCAACGCAGATCCGGGAGCTCATGCGTCCTGATCTGGTGGAAATCGGCTACATGTATGACGGTCGGTGGCAGCATATTGCTGAAACGTATGCGGATCTCGGTATGATCCCGAAAAACACATCTTTGAAGGGTTTTATGTATGACCCTGCCCCTAAACGGGACCTTGCCAGGATTTACCAGGCAGTCAGCGGCTTGCTGATAGTTGCAGTGATCTTTTTTGCCATACGCTTTGCGAGAACTTTGCAAAAATTAAAGGGCAGCCAGGAAAAATATTTTTCATCATTTGAAAATGCCCCGTTGATGCAAACCATCAGCATTATCGACAGCGGGACGTTAGTGAACGTGAACCGTAAATTTCTTGAAACTACAGGATTTAGCAGAAGCGATATCATCGGAAACAATTCAATTGAAGTAGGTTTGATGAAGCCAAAAGACCGGCAGCGTATCTGCCAGATCATTTCACGTCAGGATAGTTTTGAAAATTTGGACATCACTTTACGAAGCAGCACCGGCTCGGAAATTTTCTGCCAGTTCTATGGCGAGAAAATTTCTATTGGCGGTAAAGCCCATCTGCTCTGCATTATTGAAGACATAACTGATAAAAAAAGTGCTGACGATCAGATCCGTGTGCTGTCCAAGGCGATTGAGCAGAGTCCGGTATCTGTCGTAATCACTGATGTCTCCGGAAAAATTGAATTTGTTAATCCAAGTTTTAGCGAGTTGACCGGGTACAGTTCTGAAGAAGTGATTGGGCGCACCCCGAGCATTCTCAAAACGGAAAAGAGTACTCCGGAATTGCACCGGCAGCTCTGGGAGACAATAACCAGGGGCATGACGTGGTCAGGTGAGTTAGTCAACTGTAAAAAAAATGGCGAAGAGTTTTTGGAGCGGTCTACAATTTTTCCAATTTGCAATACTAATGGTGTGATTACCCGCTTTATGGCCATCAAAGAGGACATAACCGAATATAGAAAGACCAGGACGCAGTTGATCCAGGCTCAGAAAATGGAGGCTGTTGGTCAATTGACGAGCGGACTGGCCCACGACTTTAACAATATTCTGACCATTATTGGCGGGTATTGCACTTTGATGCAGATGGAGATGAAGCCTGACGATCCAAAGAAGGGCTTCCTTGAACAGATTGTAAACGCAAATGAAAGAGCCGCGGGGCTCACTCACAGCCTTATGACGTTCGGGAGAACCCAGGTAATGGAACAGTCTATACAAAACCTTAATATGATCCTGCAAGGATTTAAAAAATTCATCGGCCGGGTACTCGGCGAACATATCGTGCTTAAATTCAACCCTCATAATGACCGCTTGAATGTGAATATCGACAAGGGGCAGATTGAGCAGGTTCTTATTAATCTGGCAACCAATGCCCGTGATGCCATGCCAGAGGGTGGGGGGTTGGAATTTAGTGCACGGGTGGCTAGAATTGATGGGGTAAACGTTGTGGGAAGCAATGCTGCCAAGCCCGGCAATTATGCCGTTATTACCGTTACTGATTCAGGTACAGGCATGGACGATAGGACGATGGAACGGATTTTCGAACCATTTTTTACCACAAAAAAATCGGGGCAGGGCACCGGTCTCGGTCTTGCGATGGCGTTTGGCATAATACAACAGCACAATGGCCATATTGAAGTTCAGAGCGTTACAGGTAAAGGAACAACCTTCAGCATTTTTCTGCCTTTGGTAGAATCCGACCCAGTACATAATCTGAAAGACACTGCTGCATCGATGTCTCTTCAATGCGGTGTAGGAACTATTTTGGTGACCGAAGACGATAAACACATGCTGGATCTTTATCAGTCAATCCTGGTGCATGCCGGATACAAGGTCGTTGCGGCACGAAATGGTCAAGAGGCGGTGGAACAATTTGTTCTGTTTAGAGAAGAGATACGGTTGATTGTGATGGATGTGGTCATGCCGGTTAAAAATGGTTTGAACGCATATGAAGAAATTTGTGCAATCCGGCCAAACATGAAATGTTTGTTTTGCAGTGGTTATGCTCTGGATACAATTCCCCCGCAGTATACGCACGTTGACTATGTGGATGTAATGAGGAAACCTGTTGATGTAAACCAGTTTTTGAGAAAGGTTCATCAGCTTATTAATCAACCACCTTGTATTGATATCAATGCTATTACAACAAACGCATCCACTGATCTGGAAAGGGGCTCATATGAATTTGGCGAATCTTAAAATGCGATCGAAGCTGCTGGTACTCTCGTTAATAGGTATCCTCGGTGTTATTGTTACCGGAGGCGCAAGCATCTCTAGCCTAAATAACGGCACCGCTGCGCTTAAGGGTATAAACATAAGCATTGCAGATGTGCTGAAACTTACCGAGATGAAAGAGCGGCTAGTATAGGTTTGTTCATAGCCCGCAGTATTACCCGGTCATTGGTCAATGTCTTCGAAGCAATGGCTGCCGTCGCAAGCGGGGATCTGACCGCCCGTTAATCACTCCGAAGAAGCCAGGGCGGCTACACAGCTTACTCTGCTTGCAGATGATCTTAAAGGGATGGTTATCAATTTAGATTCGAACCGGCGTCTAATTGGGGATAAAGTGATATTGTTTAGAAGGGCTGTCAAGAACGGCTAGTTTAATAAGGGGTATAGCGATTCGACTGGACAAGTCCCGCATCGACAAAGTCAAATCCATGTTTTTCAAGATTCAAAGTCCGCTTTGTTACGATCCATATCATAATTATTGTATGTACAATAATTAGCCTGCCGTTAACCATAATTGCCTGATCACGTAGAACAGCAAATCGTGAAGTAGGAACTGATAAACATTCGGCCTGCGGGTGTAATTATGAAGTCAATCAGACACCGGTTCAAATCCGGATTACGGCTTTGAATGTAAACCGACGTGCAATAATGCCCCACCTATAACGGCGCGTGCAGTTGGCCGGTTCGGTGTCCAACTGCCTAGTTGGGACTTCGTCTTTTTAGCTTTCTGCCTTTTTACTTTTGTCTCGTGTCAAGGGCTGACCCCTTATGTCGTTTCTGACCCCTCATGTCGTTCCTTTTGTCTCGTGTCAAGGGCTGACCCCTTATGTCGTTTCAACTGCCTAGTTGGGACTTCGTCTTTTTAGCTTTCTGTCTTTTTACTTTTGTCTCGTGTCAAGGGCTGACCCCTTATGTCGTTTTCTGTCTTTTTACTTTTGTCTCGTGTCAAGGGCTGACCCCTTATGTCGTTTCAAGGGCTGACCCCTTATGTCGTTTCTACATCAGAAAGCGACGTGCCGTTTGGCCTGTGCCCATGCCGATAACCATTATCTGCTTTGGATCTTGATGTAAAATCATCGGGATATGGGCAGCCATGATTTGATGTCCCTTATTATTGATTCCTTGCCACATGCGGTCAATTTCCAGCGTTACATCTTCTCCCCGGACGGTAACTGCAATAAATGCTGAAACTCCTTCGGCAAATTCAATCATCTTATTCGTTCCAGACAAAAAGTCTGCAGGAAGCCTGGTGTTGCTGGAAAATGTTATTCCAATCCATAACACCAGAGTTCCACATGCAATAAAACCTTTTCGCATTAACTGAATTTCTTCCGTAAAAAAGAAAAGAGTTCCAACTCCAATAGCCAAGCTGATGAAGGTGAGGGCTGCCAAGGTCGAAAACATCCCAATACCCGGCAAAAGGTAAAAACCGACAAGAAGGGAACCGACTATACCGCCCAACGTATTGACGGCAGTTAGATATCCAAAATCCCTGCCGGAATTTATGGCATGTGCAACAACCATTCTATATGCCAGGGGGAAGGAAGCTCCTGATGCGATGGATGGTATCAGGATAATTACCAGACATAGTAACGCTTGCATGGGCACCGAACGCGACTCCCTGATGCTGTCCCATGCCGATACCGGCTGAAGGAGAATAGAGAGGACCGCGAAGCAGATGAAAATATTGGCAGCGGCAAATAACTGTGCATCCAGCCTGGATTGGTCCTTTATCAAGCATACGAGCCAGCCACCAATAGCGATGCCGAGAAGAATCGCTCCAAGCGAAAAGATGCAGGTATAAACAGTGTTGTTGATGATAAGCGACAGGAACCGCACCCACAGTATTTCATACCCTAATGCCGTAAAACCTGCCCAGAAGAACAGCAGGTACATAAGGAAAATGGTTTTCCCTGACTTTGTCTGATCGGCGGTACTGGTACTGCACCCCACGAGAGGAGGTGAGTTGTCTACAGGTAATGATGAGAGCATTTTTGATAACAGGATAACGGCTGTGCCAGCGATAAAACTAACCAATGCATTGAACCAAATTGCGAAATCAATACCCCAGGTTGGGATGAGCCAGATGCCACAGAGCATACACCCCAAAAATGCGCCTGCGGTGTTGATTGCATAGAGTTTCCCGGCTGCAAAACGGACGTCAGCGCCTCTGTTGTTGACGAAAAACTGGCAAAGCAGAGGGAGTGTTCCACCTATCAATATACATGATGGCAAGATAAGAACTGCAACCAGCGCAGACCGCGCTATCAGCTGAATACTTTGACTGGTACCAGACCATTGATACACAAGTGCAGAAGTTTCTCCAGCAATCGCAAAGAGAAAAGGAGTGACTGCTGCCATAACAGCGACAGTACATTCAATAATTCCGTACCATAACAGCGGATTTTTGGCTCTTTTAGAAAGAAGTCCAAACAGATATGCCCCGACGGCCATACCGCCGAAGAACACCGCAACAACACTGCTGAGTGCTTGAGGTGTCGCTCCGATAAGGAGGGCTCCTTTTCGAATCCAACAGAGCTCGTATCCCAAAGAAGCGAAACCTGATAATAATATTGCGCAGTATATGATGCCTGGTATCAATTGAACATCCAAGATGGATCATTAAAAATGGGATACTGTGACTGACGATGATTGCGTGAGATATTGATTAGCCTTTCGGGCATACGAGACCTATCAGTACAATATGTCTCATGGTACGTATCCTCCAATCTAATTGAAGGTTTGTGGTTATTATCGTAGCCACTTCCACAACTATAACCACATTTCTCTTTAGTCGTCATTTTTCTGATGTGCGTCGTCCTGTGCACTTTTACCAAGTTGTAAGAGTATCCCCGTAAGCGGCACCTCCACTCTCCGTGAGGTGAAATCATAACTTTTGATGACAGCGAAGCTCCAAATTCCTATGAGTACAAGAAGACAGATGGCGACTATATGATGTGCCGAGCGAATACTCATGGCACCCGTAGCCATTTTTGTTCCGGTCAACATGCTGAGAATCACATTCTCCTTATGCACAAGAATATGAAACAGTATTCCAAGGAAGTGTGTACCGATGATCCCCAACAAAATAAACGTTAAGATCTCGTGCATTTCCTTGAAAATTTTGCTGTACGGTATTAGCAGCCCGGATATAAGGCAACTGAAAATAAAAGTTAGCATTGCCAGAATCACATAGCTTGCTGCCGGGTTGTGGCCGAGTTGACGCTCGCCGTTCCCGCTAATTATTCTGACCAGATACGCAACGGCTTTTCTGGGGCTATAGATAAATGACCGAAATCTCGAGTACGTTGTTCCCGTAAAACCCCAGAGTAGACGAAAAAATATCAGAGGAATGAGGAATAAACCACATAACATATGCCAGTCAAAAGTCTGGCTGTGTTCAGAAGAGCTGAAGGCAAGCGTAAACGAAGCGATACACCCGGTCGCCAATAGCCAGTGAAACAAGCGGGTCGGCATATCCCAAACAAGAACTGTCTTCATTATGTACCTCCATAACCATAGTAAAAATTCCTGTTTATTTAAAGATAGATCTCATTTCGTGTGCAGTGAATGCCGTGCCGGTTTATCCTGATTTCGCGGTCGTTAACCGTCCAGAAGCCAACCCGATTGACAGGAAACTTCTGGACGGTACCAATAAATATTAATCGAATAGCTCCGATATCCATGTTTTTTTCTTGTATTGTCCGTTCTGACCATAGCCATGGCCATCATGCCCCTGCTTTCCATGGTGCTGCTGATTGTAGGCATGCGGCTGGTATTGAGTCTGTGATTGCATAGGGGGAGCCGTGGATTGAGTGTCTGAACGTTCGATTATTTTATCAAGTTCACCCCTGTCAAGCCAGACGCCTCGACATTCAGGGCAATAGTCGATTTCAATACCTTGGCGGTCTGCCATTTTCAAGTCTAAGCCGGTACATACGGGACATTTCATGGTGTCTTCTCCTTTTTGTTAGTATTAAAGCGAGATCTGGCCGAGTCGATGGCCTCTCCCATGCTGGTCCAGGCAAGTTCCATACCCGTTTTCAAGTCTCCCCAGGCCCCTTCTCCGGAATGCTGGAGCTCTTCGATCTTCTGCCGGGCGGCCGCCTGTTTTGCCTTCAATGATTCAATCTTTTCGCGGTACTCATGCGTGACCTCTGCCGTAACCTCACCGGCCTTGGCAGACAGCGTATCGATCTCATAATTCCACTCCTCAAGTTTTGCCTGCATTTTGTGGAGGTATTCTTCTCTGCTGCTCATAATTATCTCCTTGTGAAAGTATATTTGTATTCAATTCCCGGTAGTTCTCAATCTGCTCGCGAACTTCATGTAAGTTAAAGTTCGTCCGACATACCCGATGGAGAGATTGCCCAATGCAAACCGGTCTGAACTTTACGACCGAGCACCACGAGGAAACCCCACTGCGTTAGTAAAACTCTATCCAGGTTTTACGATTGATGATTATTTGGTTGCAAGTGTTGGTTCAGGCGAGGTTTTGCGGGGGGACAAATATCGGCATAATGATCTTGAGCCGTTTTGAATTACGTTCGGGCAGTATGATTACAACAACGAGCGGCATGTGGCTGATGGTGATGTCATACTTCAGGAACATATTGTCATCAGAGCAGTCGCTACAATCAGTAATGTCGGCATCCTGATGGAGTGGCGCCGTTTCGCTGTTTCCAGAAGGATCGACTGAACTCTGGTTGTTCAGGTACGAAACACACGGATGAGCAAAGCTCGCCACCGGCTGAAGCAGACACAATACTAAAATTAGAAGGAATATTGTTTTCATATGCTGTCCATATATCATGATGAGTAAAGTGTTACAGGTAAGTCACATATTGCAAGCTTCAACAAGAAAAATAGCCATCGCAGATCTGTATTTGAACATGTCCACATATTGTCATACTGCCCTATTGTAGCGTCTTGGCTTCAACAGCAAAATATTCCGATTCACCGAAGCAGGATGTGGGAATACCTATGTGCTGTTCGTAAGTAAGAGAAACTTTTTTACCCATTGACGAATTTATCTTGCTGATCACCGATTTATCCCGGACTGAAAAAAGAAATTTTTCCGGTAGCGCACCTGTTATCGGCAGCATTTGCATCTCCCCTTCCCAGGTTTTGCAAAGCCACCCTTTTTCTGAAAACTTTTGGACAAAACCGACTCTGTCACCTTTGGAATAGCTCCAGTTAAGTACAATCGTAATATAGCCTGCACACAGGAAAACTGTTGATACTACCAGCAGTACGGCGATCTTAACCGCCTTTTTCTTGATTTCATCAATGAACATATATTCTCCAAATACGCAGTTTTAAGTTTTCGATCAATGGTTATACCTGGCTGATACTCGTCAGACGCCATGGACTATTCCCAAATGGTCTGATGAAAGTCCAAAACACCTCAGATTTCACCGGATCAATTCTGCTAACGGATACGACTGCACCGGTCAACTCATTGGTGGTATAATTCCAGTACAGTGATGCTCATGAACAAGACGGCCATAACAACGGTAACGACCTTAACAACAGGTACTCTCATGGTTGCCTCCTTGAACTTTTTATTGATAATCCAGGCAGAGTTTGCGTTGTTTCGACCTCCACAGATCAATAGCCTCTCTCATGATTTCGGAGATGCTCTTGGATGTTGTTTTGATCAGTTTTTCCAGCGCTCTTTTCTCCTCATCACTTATGCGTAACGAAATGACATTCTGAATATTTTCTGATTCTTTTCTGTTCTGTCGAGTTGATTTTGTTTCCCTGTAAAAGGTAGTTCTTGGAAATGACATCGTTTTCTCCTTTTTGTTGTCGGGGAATGTGGTGCCCCATGGTTAAGTTGCTCAAGCAAAGTTATCAGCCAGCCAACAATTCAAGTCGTGCGATTCGTTCCTCCATTAGGGGATGAGTGGACAAGAACGACATCAGGCCGCCGCCGGTCAACGGGTTGACTGTAAACATACGGTCTGTGACTGGGTGGGCGCCCACCAGTGGTCTTGTCTGAAAAAAGTATCTCGCGGTTTTTGACACGGGTAAGTCCATGTGCCACAACGCCCTCGAGTTTTTCCGGATTGAGAATACGCAGGACGCCTTCTGTGGCAGCAACAGCGGCATAATCGTGATTGCGCCCTGTGGCAAAGGAATTGGGGGAGTCATTCGGAATGATGTACCGTTTGGGCTGGGGAGACTAGCTCGGCGAGTCAGTTGTTGGAACACCCCGCAAAAGACAGCTTGTTCTTCACGGAAAAACTGACAGAAGTTGTACATCCAATGGACGATCTTGTCGGAAAACCAGTAAGAGCCGAAGTTCATGACGGCAGCCATCAGGAAGGCAACGATCATGCCCCGCTGACCGCCTATTGCGCCGCCCATGGCAACCAGTAAAATGGTAAGCAGGGAAAGGAATAATGTGGTTTTAAGTATATAGTTCATTTTTTTATTACCTCCGACGATTAAAATTTCGCCGGGGTAAAAAAAAAAGACCTTTACCCACGGCGCACTACGCTTTGGATAAAAGTCTTGCTTGCGATATATATCGTTCCCGGTCCGAGTCTTGCGACTGTGTTGACGAACACGGGATCAGCCATGTCTCCGGCTGATAGCTACTCCCCTTTATTGGAGCGGATGATAAAAGAATATTCTAAATTATGCAAGTTGCAATTGTGTTACAGCTTTACCTGCAACTGTAACAGGCGATGGAAGTCGTTGAAGTCCTCTGGCAGCCGCACTTCGAACTTTTTGACGACACCGGTTCAAATCCGGATTACGGCTTTGAACCGGTGTCGCGTTCGTAGTGGTGGAGAGACTTTAAGCAGCGTGCTGTTTATTCTTGCGTTCGGCTGTGCGCGGTCTTTGTGTCAATCGGCTTCGAACTTTGACCCATATCGGCGTCAGAATTGCCCCGGCTGTTGAGTGAATATCAGTAAGGTACAAATAGCTAAGGTGGGTCAACAGAGACGCTGATATGGGTCAAACCAGTAATCCCGTTAATAGCCAGCCCTCAAACCTCTCCCTAATTGGGGTAAACCCAACATCCGCACAACCAAGTGCAAAGTAGGGTTATGAAATAATGATAACATACTGAATTAATACATCTGTATTACCTGTTTTTCGGATCACTCCTCAACTTTACTCTGATAATCAGATAACTCCAAAGGGGATTGTTATTTCAACGACAAGGCCCCCACTCTCATTCTCT
>CAIRND010000541.1 GCA_903879825.1 uncultured Geobacteraceae bacterium | reverse complement strand
CACTTGCTGATCCGGTTTGGGGCCTCTGGCTTGGACGCAAAACCTGTATTCCCACGGCTCCTGTTTTGGCCGGATTGAAAGTAAACCGTAATGATGCCTTACGTCTTCTCATCGGAGAAAAACCGCTCGCATCGTTCACACGGCAAGAGGATGTTGAAAGTTTCGCTGATGGCCGCGATTCACTCCCGGATTCGCCGGTGTCGTTCGCTACGAAGCGAAGATTGTTTTCGCCGAGAAGGGTTCAGACAAAACAGGCGGGGGAAGGGGTAAATGTATGATGCTGGTTCGGCAGAGTTTAATCCCCCTTTGCCCCCCCTTTCTAGAAGTGTGGTAACGTCAAAAGCGCTCTTAGACGACCTCTTTACGAAAGGGGGATTTGCCTTGTTTTGTTCACATACGCCAAGAAGAGAGTCCATTGTGACATGGTACATTATGGAGGCCACGCATGACTGACAAGGAACACCGGTGTAAAGTGGTTGTCGCTCATGCAACTGTCTATGATGCTATGCTGACCGACGTGGTCACACTGCTGGAACACGCCAGACGATCATCCGCTCGAGCAGTGAACTCGATAATGACTGCTACCTATTGGCAAATTGGCCGTCGGATCGTTGAGTACGAGCAAGGCGGCGAAGCGAGAGCGGAGTATGGTGCTGCGCTTATAAAGCGAGTTTCATTTGATTTGTCAACTCGTTTTGGTCGAGGTTTCTCCAAGAGAAATGTTGAGCAGATGCGCCTTTTCTATCTAACGTGGCCAATTGCGCAGATGTCTTCTGCGCAATTGGCGGAGAGTCCTCCGGAAAAAGTCACGGCAATAATGAACCTGTCTTTTCTGCTTCCCTGGTCGAGTTATGTTCGACTCATGTCAGTAAAGAATCCCGAAGCTCGCGCATTTTATGAAGCTGAAGCTTTACAAGGCGGTTGGACAATCCCACAGCTTGACCGCCAGGTTTCATCTCTCTTCTACGAGCGCACGGCTCTCTCTCGCAATAAAACCTCAATGCTGAAAAAGGGTGGAAACCCTTTACCGGAGGATGCCTTAACTCCGGAAGATGAGATCAAAGATCCTCTTGTATTGGAGTTTCTGGGGTTAAAGGATGAATATTCAGAAAACGATATGGAAGAATCCCTTATTCTGCACCTGGAAAGTTTTCTGTTGGAACTTGGCAGTGATTTCACTTTTGTAGGGCGTCAGCGACGGTTGAGAATCGGTGATTCCTGGTATCGTGTGGATCTGCTTTTCTTTCACCGACGTCTGCGATGTCTGGTGGTGATCGACCTAAAACTTGGTAAATTCACCCATGCCGATGCCGGGCAGATGCACATGTACCTGAACTATGCTCGTGAACACTGGACGCACCCGGAAGAGAACCCGCCTGTCGGGCTGATTCTTTGTGCCGAGAAGGATCATGCACTGGCTCACTATGCACTGGAAAACCTGCCCAATAAAGTTTTGGCTGCACAGTACAAAACCGTTCTGCCTGATGAAAAAGCGTTGGCAGCAGTGATCAACAAAACCCGTAAAAAAATGGAAGCAAGAAAGCTGAGAAATACACCATGACAATTCCCCTTCTCCCCCCATTAAAGCCTCTTCCCATCAAGGACCGTATTTCGGTGATCTATGTGGAAAAAGGCAACCTTGATGTTATTGACGGCTCTTTTGTCGTTGTGGATAAAACCGGAATCCGCACTCATATTCCCATTGGCACCGTTGCGTGCCTGATGCTGGAGCCGGGAACGCGAATCTCTCATTCTGCCGTTGTCCTTGCTGCGAGGGTAGGGTGCCTGCTGGTCTGGATCGGCGAGGCCGGAGTGCGACTGTATGCTGCCGGTCAGCCCGGCGGCGCCCGTTCGGACCGGTTGCTGTACCAGGCCAAATTGGCGTTGGACGATTCTGCACGACTTAAAGTAGTCCGCAAGATGTATGCGCTCCGTTTCAATGAGGAACCGCCCGAGCGGCGCAGTGTCGAACAATTGCGCGGAATTGAGGGGGTGCGGGTACGTAAAATATATGCACTGCTGGCGCAGCAATACGGCGTTGACTGGAAGCATCGCAACTATGACCACACCGAATGGGAGAGCGGTGATGTGCCCAATCGGTGCCTTTCGTCAGCAACTGCCTGCATCTATGGTATCTGCGAAGCGGCCATCCTGGCGGCTGGGTATGCCCCGGCGGTCGGGTTTATTCACACCGGTAAGCCGCAATCGTTTGTGTATGATATTGCAGATATTTTTAAATTCGATACGGTTGTACCGGTGGCTTTCCGCATTGCCGGTAAGAATCCACGTAATCCGGATCGTGAAGTGCGTCTCGCCTGTCGGGACATTTTTCGTCAAAGTCACCTGCTGGACAAAATCATACCTACTATTGAGGCAGTTTTGGCTGCAGGTGATATGGAACGCCCAACGGCACATGATGAGGCGGTCGGGATTGCCATTCCCAACAAGGAGGGACTTGGTGATGTTGGTTATCGTAGCTGAGAATGTGCCTCCCCGTTTGCGGGGACGGCTTGGTCTCTGGCTCGTTGAAGTACGCGCCGGGATCTATGTGGGGGATGTAAGTCGCAGGGTGAGAGATATGATCTGGCATAATCTGGAAGAGGGTGTCGAGGAGGGCAATGTGGTTATGGCCTGGACATCAAATAACGAGTCAGGTTTTGATTTTATGACACTTGGGACAAACCGGCGCATTCCGGTTGAGATGGATGGGATTACGCTGGTATCGTTTCTGCCGCCGGAAGGGGTAGAAAAAGGGCAAGAATATCCGTTTTGAGAGGTTGAAAAATCGGTACAAATTTTAATGTGTTAATTGCTCAATGATATTGAGGAAGTAGAAGAAGTCTGTTCCCCGCACGAGCGGGGATGAACCGATTTCAGCATTGCCATCAGTTATTTCGCCTATCTGTTCCCCGCACGAGCGGGGATGAACCGACCACGCGGTACAGTCATATGTGTACGCAGACCTGTTCCCCGCACGAGCGGGGATGAACCGTTACCCGGCACTGAAGACCCCGCTTCGGACAACTGTTCCCCGCACGAGCGGGGATGAACCGGTACACATGCCGCTGCCGATTACGCACAGGCGCTGTTCCCCGCACGAGCGGGGATGAACCGCCCGAACATAGTTGCCATTCGTCTTAGTGTTGCTGTTCCCCGCACGAGCGGGGATGAACCGCGCGGAGTGACATAACCGCGAGAGTTACAGAGCTGTTCCCCGCACGAGCGGAAATCCCCCCTTGCCCCCCTTTCGTAAAGTGGGGTAACGTCAAACCCGCTTTTAAAAGCTTCCCCCTTTACGAAAGGGGGATTGAGGGGGATTTGCCGTAACAGTCTGTTGTTACTGTGGTCTTGCTGCTGAAATTCAATATAAAAAATCCCCCCTTGCCCCCCTTT
>CAIRND010000540.1 GCA_903879825.1 uncultured Geobacteraceae bacterium | reverse complement strand
TGCAACCATGCTGTCCGGCATGGCAGCGTCATACCGGGTGCTGTTGGCGACGCGCACGCTGGTGGGGGTGGGAGAAGCCAGTTTCGGCACGGTTTCACCCGGGTTGCTGTCTGACTATTTTCCGCGTGAACGCCGTGGACGGATGCTGTCGCTGTTCTATCTGGCTATTCCGGTCGGCAGCGCCCTGGGATATATCCTGGGGGGGCAACTTGGTCAGGCTTTTGGCTGGCACACCGCTTTCCTGCTGGTCGGCTTGCCGGGGCTGCTTCTGGCCCTGCCGCTCTATTTCCTGACTGATCCGCGTCAGATCGGTCGTCCGGTTGATGAGCAGACTCAAACTCCTGATAACATTGTGACGGAACTGCGCCGTTTCTGGCTGAATCGCACCTATGTGTACGCCACGCTGTCAATGGCAGCCATGACGTTTGCCCTGGGAGGACTGGCACAGTGGGCTCCGTCGTTTCTACTTCGCTCGTTCGGTCTGGAGGTGGCGCGCGGCAATACCATTTTTGGTGCCATCACGGTTGTCTCAGGCATTATCGGTACGCTGTCCGGCGGTTGGCTGGGCGATTACTTTCAACGGCGCAGCCACGCCGGCTATCTGTATGTTTCAGCGGTCGGCTTTCTGCTCGGGGCGCCACTCATGATTCTAGCCCTGACGACATCCAATCTGACGGTCTGTCTATCCGCTATTTTTGGCGCCGAGCTGTTCCTGTTCCTCAACACCGGCCCGCTTAATACTGTTTTAGTCAATGTTGTCCTGCCCGGTCGACGGGCGATGGGTTTTGCAGTAAATATTTTCACCATCCATGCTCTCGGTGATGCCGTGTCACCGGCGATCATCGGCTTTCTGTCTGATCGGTGGAGTTTGCCAACGGCGCTGCTGATTACCCCGCTGGCGGTGTTGATAGCTGCCGGCTGTGCACTTCGGGGCGGGCGTTATGTGGCGGCAGATGTGAGGGGGGTGGAAGGATAAAGCGTTACAACACCAGTATCTTCAGGCCGCGCCCCTCACCTGAAACATAGACAAAAGTAACAGTTGTAGCCGTATCACTTCCCCCATCAGTTCGATAATCCCGCTTGAATTCATAACGAAAAGATTTAACTCTGCAGTCGAGCGGCAGATGCAGGTTGGCGGGAAGATCACGCAATCCGGGCCAGGAACAACTACTTTGCTGTTCCGAGATAAAGAGGGGAAGTTTGCCCATCAGCGGCATTTCAGCCCGGCAATAATCGAAAAAGAGTGCATCATGCAGTGATACAAGGGTGGTTGCATCAGTCAGCGGTTCAGCCAGACGTGCAAAAAGTTCAAATACCCTCCGGCATGAGAGGCTGGAGAGGTTTTCATTGCCCGCCTGCCGTGCCAGTCCGTCAAGGATACCGGAAAATGATTGCTGTCGCTGCAGAGTGTGGAACGTCGCAGTAAAACCGCCATGCTTGTTGAACAGGTCCAGCAGGCGTCCGATGGTCTCGATGCGGCAGATGTCCTCATAAGAAAGCCACGGGTTGCTCAGGATCGTGTAGGGGGGGGACTCTGAATACGCATACCCGCCGCGATCAGCAATAGCCCGCATCGGGGCGCCTTTAAGCACCTTGAGCGGCTCAATCTGCAGCATATCAGGTCCCAGTTGAGCCACCGCCTGTAGAGAGGTGAGGAAGCGGGCATAATCCTCACCCGGCAAACCAGCCACCAGATCGAGGTGCAGTTCTATGCGGGTCTCGGCTTTGAGGCGCTGGACTGTAGCGAAAATCCGTGCCAGATCAGCTGTTCTCCCTACCTGTGCAAGCGTTTCTGCTGATGAAGACTGGATGCCGATTTCAAAGCGGAAGGTGTTTTCCGGCACCCTCGCCAGCGTCTTCAGATTGTTGTCGCTCAGCAGATCAGCGGCGATTTCAAAATGAAAATGGCTGCTCCGGTTATGCTCCAGAATAAACTCCCAAATAATATCCGCCCGTGCGGCATCATAATTAAAGGTGCGATCGACCAGTTTTATCTGCGCCACATTGGTGCTCATCAACAGCAGAAGATCTGCTTTTATCCTCTCCATGCTGAAGGTGCGCACCGCTCCTTCAACCGATGACAGGCAGAACGCGCAGGAAAACGGGCAGCCACGGGATGTTTCGTAATAAATCAGCGGTTTGGTTATGTCCACCAGACCCGCTTCAAAGGGTGACGGGAGCAAATCAAGTGTCAGATTTTTCCTGTTGAGCGGCCCTGAGGCGGTGTCGTCGCCGTCCCGGTAAAAGAGGTTGTCGATATCGGCCAGGGCTGTGTGCCGCAGGCTGGCATGTTCCCGTATCAGCGCTTCAAGCAGATGCTTGAACGGTTCCTCTCCCTCACCTTTAATCACAAAATCTACGGCGGGGTTGGCGTGCATAAGATCGAAAATACCAAAGGATACTTCCGGTCCCCCCAGGACGATAGTGGTTTGTGGGGATATTTTCTTGATATCGGAAATAAGCCGCAGGGTCTGTTCAATATTCCAGATATAACAGGAAAAGGCGATCAGATCGGCCTGCTCTGCCATGACAAGTCTCAGGATATGCTCGCGTGGTTCATTAACGGTCCATTCGCGGATGGTGATATCGGCATGCGGGACGTCCCGGCAGAATGTGGCCAGACAAGGGAGCGCCAACGAGGCGTGGGAATATTTGGCATGCAAGGTAGTAAGAAGAATTTTCATAGAAATAAACTGAAACCGGTCAAAATGGTCTCCTGCCCTCAAAATGTAATTGCGTATCGGCCATCTTTGCCCTGAATCTCTGTCTGGAATGTTTCCGACAGGTCGTTCAGTTTTTCAATAACAGCAGCGCCTCGTTCACCGGTCAACACGTGCGGTTGAAAGCCGACCCGGCGGTGCAGTACATCAAGCGGCACAATTTCCGCTTCGTGGTGATTGCCGTTCAAGCGCAGGCGGATCATGGCGCTGACATCTGCGGTCGTGCTTTTGCTGGCAAAGGCGAAATTGCCGAGGCTGTAAAAAATGATACCTTTTTTGTACTGCTCGATCCCCTGGAGGACATGAGGGTGGTGGCCGATAATGACATCAGCGCCAGCCTCAATAGCCTTGTGTGCCGCCGTTTGTTGATATGCCTGTACTGTGCCGCTCGCCTCTTTTCCCCAGTGAAACGAGACAATGACGTAGTCTGCCTGACTGCGGGCACTTGTTATATCGGCCGTTACCAGCTTTTCGTAACCGGGGGCGGTGCCGGGTCGATTCTGTCCGGCAAAAAACTCAATCGGTTGGGTCAGGGAATAACCAAGAAAGGCGATTCGTTTTCCCTTGATCGTATAGAGTGCCATCTTGCGCGCTTCAGACAGGTTTTCGCCGGCACCAACCCAGGCAATACCATTGTCTTTCAGGTGTCGCATGGTCTCTGTCAGTGCTTCAGCGCCGAAATCCATACTATGGTTGTTGGCAAGTGTCACCAGATTGAAGCCGGCTGTGCGGATTGCTTTTGCAACCTGCGGTTCGGCACGGAAGCGAAACTTTTTTTCGGAATATTCCTGCCCGCCTGTGGCGATGGGAGATTCCAGATTGGCGAGATTTATATCACTGGTGGCAAACTCTTTTCTGACAGCGGTAAACGGTGAATTATAGCCGTTTTTTTTCAAGAACGGCGCCCATCTGCCGGCAAGCATGATATCACCGACGGCGGTGATGACGATCTCTTCTGCATGCAGCTGCAGCGGGAAGCAGATAAGGGCTACGGTGATGAGAAGGCGGGTATATATTGGTTTCATAGGGCTCTTTTGCATTGACGAATAAAGATGCAAGTGCTACTAAATACACGCTTACTACCGAAAAATAAAGGTGTTTCCCGATGCTTGACATGAAATACATACGTGAAAATCTTGATGAAACCGAGCAGCGTCTCCGAACTCGCGGCGGTGAATCATATCTGGACGGCTTTCGTGAGCTTGATGATGAACGACGAAAACTGCTGTATGAAAACGAGACGCTGAAGGCGGAGCGTAATACGGTTTCTGACGAAATCGGCCGCACGAAAGATAAGAGCCAGGTGCAGGATAAGATTCTTCAGATGCGGGCGGTCTCTCAAAAAATCAAAGAGCAGGACGATGAACTAAAGCTGCTGGAAGAAAAGCTGCTCTCGTTCCTGCTGACCATTCCAAATGTGCCGCACGTCACTACTCCGATAGGCAAATCTGAAAACGATAATGTTCTGGTCAGAAGTTGGGGAAACCCGCAGGAGCTTCCGTTCAAAGCCAAACCTCACTGGGATCTTGGTGAAGATCTCGGCATTCTTGACTTCGAAAGGGGTGCCAAGATTACTGGTGCACGTTTCACCCTCTATCGCGGTGCCGGCGCCCGGTTGGAGCGGGCTCTGATTAATCTGATGCTTGATTTGCACACCGACCAGCATGGCTATCAGGAAGTGCTGACTCCGTTCATGGTCAACCGTGACTCGATGCAGGGCACGGGGCAACTCCCGAAGTTTGAAGATGATCTTTTCAAGTTGGTTGATCCTGATTTTTTCCTGATTCCGACCGCCGAAGTTCCGGTCACCAATATCCATCGTGGCGAAATTCTGAAAAAGAGCGACCTCCCGATCAGCTACTGTGCGTATACACCCTGTTTCCGCCGTGAGGCCGGTTCCTACGGGAAAGACACGCGTGGCCTGATCCGTCAGCATCAGTTTAATAAAGTTGAGCTGGTAAAATTTGTTCATCCGTCACAATCCGATGCCGAGATGGAAATACTGACCGGACATGCGGAAAAAGTGCTGCAACTGCTGGAGCTGCCCTATCGCGTGATGGCGCTCTGTAGCGGTGACATCGGTTTCTCTTCTGCCAAAACCTATGACCTTGAAGTTTGGCTGCCGGGGCAAAGCTGCTACCGGGAGATTTCGTCCTGCAGCAATTTCGGTGACTTTCAGGGCCGCCGGGCATCGATCCGTTTCCGCGAAGACGAAAAAGCCAAGCCGGAATTCGTCCACACACTTAACGGTTCAGGTCTGGCCGTGGGGCGTACGCTGGTTGCTGTCCTGGAAAATTATCAGCAGGAAGAC
>CAIRND010000539.1 GCA_903879825.1 uncultured Geobacteraceae bacterium | reverse complement strand
GTGTACATGACCGTGGCAAGTCGGTCGCTTTGGGCCGGATCTTTAGCCAGAGTCCATGGTGCTGATTCATCAATGTATTTGTTGCCGGCAGAGATCACTTCCCAAATTGCCTGTAACGCTTTACTGAAAGCCATTTCATCGATAAATTTATCGACAATCGTCACCATCTCTTCCGTCTTTTGCTTCAGAGCCTGGTCTGTTTCAGCCATTTTAACAGCCACGGGAAGGATGCCGCCAAAGTATTTAACCGCCATAGCAGTGGAGCGACTGAGCAGGTTGCCAATGTCGTTGGCCAAGTCAGAGTTGATTCGCTGGACAAGTGCTGTGTGGGAAAAATCACCATCCAAGCCAAATGGAACCTCACGTAGCAGGAAGTATCTGACCGCGTCCACGCCGTATTTGTCAATCAGCATATTTGGTTCAACCACGTTCTGCAGACTTTTGCTCATTTTCTGACCTTCAACCGTCCACCAACCGTGAGCAAAAACTTTTTTCGGCAGTGGCAGACCTGCAGCCATTAAAAAAGTCGGCCAGTACACGGCGTGAAAGCGGAGGATATCCTTACCGATCAGGTGAACGTCAACCGGCCAGTAACGACCATAATTACCGGATTCATCAGGGTAACCAAGAGCGGTAATGTAATTAGTCAGGGCGTCAAACCAGACATAGATGATATGACGGTCATTTCCTGGCACTGGAATGCCCCATGAGAAAGTGGTGCGCGAAACCGACAGGTCACGTAACCCCTCTTTGATAAAGGATATGATCTCGTTACGCTTACTCTTGGGCTGGATGAAGTCAGGATTTGCCTCAATGTGCGCTACCAGTTGCTCCTGATATTTGCTCATACGGAAAAAATATGATTCTTCTTTGAGCTTTTCTACCGGGCGGTTGCAATCAGGGCAGCGCCCTTCTATCGCCTGGGTTTCAGTCCAGAATGTTTCGCACGGGGTACAATACCAGTCTTCATACTCGCCGAGATAGATGTCACCTTTATCGAGTATGTCTTTGAATATTTGGCTGACACCATTTTTGTGGCGTTCCTGAGTGGTTCGGATAAAGTCCGTATGAGATATTCCGAGTCGTTCCCAGAGAGCCTGAAAGCGTTTAACTACCCGATCAGCCAGCTCCAGTGGAGTCTCGCCCGCAGTCGTGGCAGCCTTTTCCACTTTTTGGCCATGTTCATCACTACCGGTCAGAAAATATACATCGAATCCCATCAGACGCTTGTAGCGCGCCAGAACATCTCCGGCGACCGTGGTATAAGCGTGACCGATATGAGGCACATCGTTTACATAATATATCGGTGTAGTTACATAAAAAGTCGGTTTCATATCAGGCTCCTGAAGATGGTGTCGGTGCGCTGCTGTCGGGGGTGGTGCCGGGCGATTTGCGGTGACCATGTTTACGGGAACGACTCTTCTTACGCGGTTGACCGGCAACAGGAGTTTCCGCAGTAGATGGTGCGGTGTTGTTCTCCCGGCGAGCAGATGGTGCCGCTGGTGCAGGTGCCGCATTTGCTGCCTTCTCGGCATTTTCTGCTTGAGTGTTATATGATTCTAGTGACGTTTTTTCCTGCTTGCGACGCTGGTCAGGGCGCCGCTCGGGACGCCGTTCACGCGTGCGTGGTGCCGGCGCGGCTGGTGCTGGAATTGCTGCCGCAACCGGAGTTGATAAGGGCGCGCCATCGCCGAGGATTTCATCACGTTTGATCACAATTATTTTATTATCGTCGAGCTTAAGGGTGATGTTACCGGTCAGGATATTAACTTTATCAACCATTCCAACGGCGTTGACGGTGCGAACCCGTTTACCTGATTTCGGAAAGTTTTTACGGAGGCAGCAATAGGTTTCGTATTCGTAATCGAGACAACAGAGGAGTCGTCCGCATTGTCCTGATATTTTATTGGGATTAAGTGCCAGATTTTGCTCTTTGGCCATTTTAACAGAAACCGGTTGAAATTCACGAAGGAACGAACTACAGCACAGTTCGCGGCCACAGATGCCGATTCCTCCGGTCATTTTTGCTTCATCACGGACACCGATCTGGCGCATTTCAATTCGGGTATGAAAAGAGTGGGCCAAATCTTTTACCAGATCACGAAAATCAACCCGGCCATCAGCAGTAAAGAAAAATACCGCCTTGCTGCTGTCAAACTGATACTCGACCTGTACCAGTTTCATTGGCATGCTGCGCTCGATTATGCGATTGACGCAGAAGCGATACGCCTCCTGCTCTTTCTGTGCAATACGCTCAACGGTAGCCATATCTTCTGGCGTAGCCTTGCGTTTAACAAGAGTCAATGTTACCGGTGCGCCGACAGCTTTTTCCACGGGTGGTTTTATCACCTGGCCGACTCCGACTCCCCGTTCTGTTTCAACAACAAGGTAGTCACCCTTGGCAAGTTCAAGAGAACCAGCGTCAAAATCATACATCTTGCCGGCTTTTGTAAATTGGATGGTTACAATATGTGACAAAAATACCTCCAGTAATAATGAGACAAAACCTTATCTACTGCTGCCAGCCATGGTCATAAATAGGTGATCCAGAGCCAGCTTGGGATTCGCATTGCGCTGGACGGCGCGCCTCGTTTCATAAATGCGTTCGAGTAATTCCAGGTTTCGCGGGAACGGACGTTTTGCTGCAATGGCTTCGATTTCCGACCTGACAGAACGATTGACTATGTCTCCGCTACCTGCTCCCAGATGAACTGCGTCACGGAAAAAGGAGAGTAGCATATCAAGCAGCTCAAGTGTTGCATCACGGTTACCGGACAACTCTTCTGCTGCATCAAAAACAGTCGCTATCTGGTGGATAGACAGCGCGGCCACTCGTGACAACACCGCTTCGCGCCGCGAACCAAGTGCTTCATTGTCGAACTCCAACGCTTTTTGCAGGCTGCCGCCTGACATTGGTGCTATAAGCGCAGCCGCCTCTGGTGCCATCCCGTTCCGTTCAAGCAGCGTTAGCACGTGCTCAGGAGAAAGTGGAGCAAATCTGATCAGTTGACAGCGGGATCGAACCGTTGGCAGCAACATTCCTGCATTTTCTGTCAGCAGAATTATCAGAGCATTTCCGGGCGGCTCTTCCAACGTTTTTAGCAGAGAGTTCGCCGCACTTACGCTCATTCGTTCGGCCGGATCGATTATGCAAGCTTTGCGAGGTGCCTCATAGGGTCGCAACGACAATATATGCTGCATCTCACGTAACTGTTCAATACTGATATCGCGCTTATCCGGTAATGGTGTGATCAGGTGAATATCAGGATGGTTGCCACCATCAATCCTGCGGCACGACGGGCAGGTACCGCAGGCATCATCTGGAAGAACCTGACAAAAAAGCGCCTGAATAAGTGTCTGAGCTGTTTTCTTTCGACCGCATCCGGGGACACCTTCAAACAGATAGGAATGAGCTGTCTTGCCGCTCCGCAGAGAACGGTGCAGAACCTCAATTATCCGATCGTGCCCTTGAATATCAGCAAACGGCACGTAATGACTCCGGAATCCGTGAATCCACCTGCGTAGTAATTGATGCAAAAATTTCTTCAATCGTTTCTGACCCATCAATAATCAAGAAACGATTCGGATCGTCTGCAGCAAGTTGCAGGTAGCCGTCACGAACACGTTGATGGAAGGCTAACGCCTCCAGCTCAAAGCGTTCCTCCCGCGGACCGCTGGTAGCTTCGATTCTTCGGCGAGCCCGTTCAAGCCCTACTCGTGGGTCACAATCGACAAGTATTGTCAAGTCGGGTGTTCTCCCTTGACAGGCGTGAAAATTCAGGCTGTCAATAATTGTGCGATCTATACCGCGCCCGAAACTCTGGTACGCGACAGTTGCATCGCAAAAACGATCACACAAAACAATTTTTCCGGCGCTGAGAGCGGGGGAAATAACTTCGGTTATATGCTGCGCTCTGGCAGCTGCGTACAACATCAGCTCAGCCAGAGGAGAAAGCGCCTGGTTTTCTGCATCCAGAAGGATTGTGCGGATTTTATCAGCAATCGGGCAACCACCGGGTTCGCGGGTCAAAACAGAGAGAATACCGCGAGTTGAGAGAAACTCAGACAGAAGTTTTATTTGGGTGGTTTTGCCACACCCCTCAACACCTTCAAATGTAATAAAATAACCCACGTGTATCACCTTGATTCGTGCAGTCAGCATTTATGGTAAATTAAAAACGGAATTATAGGCAAGAGCCCCTGAATTATCAACCTAAATTCCCATAAGCCTTCTGCGCCTTGCTACTTTCGATTGCCAAAACCGGATCAGGTGACTATAGTCTTGCAGTTCCGGGGTGTCATATGACGATAAAAATTCAGCAACTTGAACAACTTTTGGCATATACATTCGCTGATCAGCGTATTCTTGTTCAGGCGCTTACGCACCCGTCCTATTTACATGAAATCAGTGGAAATCCGGGTGGAGGCGACTATCAGCGTCTGGAATTCCTCGGCGATGCAATATTAGGGTTTCTGTTGGCTGAAATGCTTTACGAACGCTATCCGGACTGGGATGAAGGTTCCCTGTCACAGCTTCGCTCTCGATTGGCTGGTCAGGATATTTTGGCTGATCGGGCTCGAACTCTGGGAATTGGTACTTTTTTTCTGCTCGGTCGTGGTGAAGAACAGACCGCAGGACGGGAGAAAGATTCAATCCTGGCAGATGTGCTGGAAGCTTTAATTGCTGCGCTGTACAGAGATGGCGGTCTTCAAGCCGCGCGCACTCTGGTGGTACGTCTGTTTGAAAAGCTGGCTGGTGCACCGGAATCGCTTGTATTGGGCCGAGATGCAAAAAGTGAACTGCAGGAATATCTATCATCACATGGTCGTCCTCAGCCGGTATACCAACTTACGGATGAATCCGGGCCACCTCACAACCGTTCGTTTACATTTCAGATTGTGGTTGGCGATTCAATCATCGCTGTTGGTCATGGAAAGTCGAAAAAGATTGCTCAGCAAGCCGCTGCTGCCGAGTCGCTGAGTGTTTTTCAGGTACATGACAGGCCGCGTGCGTGAAATCAGTTACCGTTCCATTTTTTATCAGCCATCAGGGATGTCCACATACCTGCGTTTTTTGTGATCAACGTGCTATTTCGGGTTCGAGTGGAACTCTTCCCACTTCGGAACAGATACGTGACAGGATTAATCTGTGGCGCTCAACTGCAGGGAATCGACCGATGGAGGTTGCGTTTTTTGGTGGCACTTTTACCGCGCTCCCTAAAAAAAATCAGGCAGAATTACTGGAACCTCTGCAACCGCTTCTTGAAAACGGAACGCTTAATTCGGTCAGAGTATCGACCCGCCCTGATTATATTCATGATGATCATGTCGCGTGGTTGGCGCACAAAGGCGTTCGCACCATCGAACTCGGGGTGCAGTCAATGAATGATACGGTACTGGCAGCATCCGGACGTGGCCATGCTTCTGTGGATTCGCTCAAAGCCATCAACTGCATCAAAAATCATGGTCTTATCGTCGGAGCCCAGTTGATGCCCGGGTTGCCAGGTGATACGCCGGTATCCTCGCTATCATCTTTAAACCAAGTGATTTCAGCAGGAGTCGATTTTCTGCGCATCTATCCGACGGTTGTTTTGCAAGGAACAGAGTTGGCGGAGCGATATTCTGCGGGAGAATTTGTTCCGCTGACTCTTGAACGCGGAATAAATCTCTGCAAGATACTTCTACAGCGTGCCATGCAAGAGGGGAAACCGGTTATTCGTATTGGTTTGCAGGCAGACAATGGTCTTAATTCTGAGAGCGTTCGGGCTGGTTGTTGGCATCCTGCTTTGGGACAGTTAGTGCGTTCTCGGTTGTATGCCGACCTTATGTGTCGTTTTGTTCCATCCGGGCACCGCGCAACCGTCTCATGCCACCCGGCACGACTATCGGATGTGGTAGGGATGAAGCAAAGTAATATAAACATCCAGGCTGAGCGTGGTGTAGAGCTGCAGGTAATTCAGGATGTCACTCTTAAAATGGAAGAGCTGAAAATTTATACAGATAATTCGACAACGATCCATTCCATCATTTCTGATCTTAACTATTCTATTCATGAGGTGTAACCGATGCGCAAAGAATCACTGAAATTTCTTGAACAACTGCTTGATGCCCCAAGTCCTTCTGGTTATGAGCAGCCTGCCCAGCGTGTTTTTCGTGAGTACGTCGCTCCGTTTTGTGATGAGTTGACGACCGATGTCATGGGCAATGTTTTCGGCAGAATAAGCGGTAAGGGCAAAAACCTGCCGAGGGTAATGATTGTTGGTCATACGGATGAGATTGGTCTGCAGATAAAATATATTGATGATAAGGGTTTTCTCTATTTTGCCGCAGTTGGTGGCGTAGACGCCCATCTTACGCCGGGCAAGCGGGTTGCAATACATACGGCAAACGGACCGCTCGCGGGTGTCATCGGTAAAAAACCGATCCATTTGATGGACAACAAGGATCGAGAGACGGTCGTCAAGCTTGAATCGCAGTATATTGATATCGGTGCGAGCGACAAGAAAGAGGCGCAAAAACTGGTTAGGGTAGGGGACGCAGTAACTTTTGAGAGCTCATTTACCCGCTTGCAGGGTGACCGGGTCGCTTCACGTGGCTTTGATGATAAGGCCGGCTGCTTTGTGGTCGCCGAGGTATTGAGACAGGTCGCCGCTTCCGGCAAAAAACTTGCTATCGACCTGTATGGAGTTTCTTCGGTTCAAGAGGAAATCGGTCTACGTGGCGGGACGACCAGTTGCTACACCATCAATCCGGATGTTGGTATCTGTGTAGAGGTGGATTTTGCCACTGATCAACCGGACGTGGAAAAAAAACACAATGGCGAAGTAGCACTGGGCAAAGGCCCGATTCTCGCACGGGGTGCCAATATCAATCCGCATTTGTTTGAACTCTTATCCTCAACAGCCGACAAAGAAAAAATCGCACTCCAGCACACCGCAACCCCTCGTGCAACCGGTACTGATGCTAATGTCATGCAGATTTCGCGTGGCGGTGTAGCGACGGCACTGGTGAAAATACCTCTGCGATATATGCACACACCGATTGAAACGCTCTCATTGGGTGATCTGGAAGCTGCGGCTAAGTTGATTGTCGCAACGCTCGGACGAATTTCCTCACGAGAGGAATTTATTCCAAAATAAATTTATATTTGTTGAATAATAGTAGATTGTTATCATAACTATTACTCAATATATCCTCTCTTGATTTGTCTGCTTTTACTCAAAAAGTATACGCTCAATCGATCCATTTCCCTTGACTTGGACGGTACGCTGTACTAACTTCTTTAAAATTTTCATCCGCAAGGAGTTGTCCATGCACTATGATAAACTAACCGAAGGTTTGACCTTTGATGATGTTCTGCTTGTTCCCGCTCATTCTCTGATTCTCCCCCGTGATGCCAACTTAAGTACCCGGATATCTAGAAACATACCGCTTAATATTCCACTAGTAAGTGCGGCCATGGATACGGTTACTGAAGCCCGCACCGCCATTTGCATGGCTCGGGAGGGTGGCCTCGGTATTATTCACAAAAATCTCTCTATCGAGGCTCAGGCATACGAAGTTGATAAGGTAAAAAAGAGTGAATCGGGCATGATTGTTGATCCAATCACCATGCGCCCGACGCAAAAAATCAGCGAGGCGCTCGATATAATGCGTCGCTATCGCATTTCAGGCGTGCCGGTCACCAAGTCTAATGGCAAACTGGTCGGAATTCTCACCAACCGTGACCTTCGTTTTGAGACTGATTTTGATCTGCCAATTTCGGCTCGTATGACCAAACGTAATCTGGTGACTGTGGAGGTTGGGACGACGCTGGAGCAGGCAAAAGAGCACTTGAAACATACCAGAGTAGAAAAACTTCTGGTGGTTGATAATGATCGCTTTTTGAAGGGATTGATTACGATCAAGGATATCGAGAAGGTTAAAAAATATCCGAATGCCTGCAAGGATAGTCTCGGTCGCCTGCGAGTCGGTGCGGCTGTCGGCCC
>CAIRND010000538.1 GCA_903879825.1 uncultured Geobacteraceae bacterium | reverse complement strand
TTGAACGCGGGATCCCGCTCTATTTCATCGATGTGGACATGGACGGCTACCCCCGTCATCATGAAGCGCTTCCCGATTCCTACAGCATCAGTCGCATCGGACTGGAAGCGTATTATGATGCCTATCGCAGTGCTTGCTCCGGGGTAACACCCTGCCGGGAAGACGTGCGCCGTGAGCGGGGGATGGCCTATCGTCTGCAGGGTTTAGCCCGGCGCCACCAGCGTATTCTGTTTGTCGGCGGTATGGCCCATCTTGAACGGATTAAAGGACTTTACGCCACTGAGCAGGCGGCACCGTTGGAGCGGATACGGCGCGAAGGTATCAACGTTTTTAACCTGCATCCGGACTCCTGCCGCGAAATTCTGGCCGAGTTTCCCTTTCTGTCTGCGGTCTATGAGTTACGCAGGGGGCCGCTTCCCGACGAACCGATTGAGAAGGAGGGCGGATTGCGCACGCGCTTTCATGCTCTGGAATTGATACATGGCGGTAAGGAGCGGGTTTCGGCGGAGCAGCTGATGGAGAACGCTATCCGGCGCACGGCGCGTCACCTCGGCAAGGAGGGGGTGTTTCTCGATCGACAGCGTTTGATTTATCGACTTTTCAGTGAGGCGGTTCGTCATTATCGCCAGGAAACCGGTGAAACCCTCCAGGTCTGGCATAAACGAGCTTTTTTCCGTTTTGCCCGCAACTATGCACTGCAGACGGGGATGCTGATGCCGGATCTGTTTCAGCTTCTTGCGGCGGCGCGTGGCTGTATCGACGACAACTTTGCCTACGCATTCTGCCGCCTGGCTACCTGCTATCCCTGGCAGACGGAGAGTAGTGACATTGCCACTATCACCCTCTCACCGGAGGAGATGTGGGGAGGCAGCCGTCGCATCCACTTCCGCCCCCATCACAAGAAAACGAAGGGGCTCTCAAAGCTAGGGTTGCTGAAACGCAAACGGGAAGTGCGGCCAGGAGAGTGGCTGGATGGTTTTGACGACCCATCGCTCTGCTCCTATCCGCCGGAAGATATTGCTGTTGAGGAGTATGGACGTTTTCTTAAACGGAAAGGGAATCTCCAGCTTTCTGAGGAGTTGACCCGTACGGAGAAATTCAGCGCTTCCCTGCTGGATGGGATAGATATGCGGGAAACGGTACGGAATATCCACGAAGGTGCGGTCTATGTCCGGGAACAGCTGCGGGTTACCGGTGGGGTGGGATGCCTGGTGGTTATTTTCGATGATGAACGGCGCAGTGAGCGGTATCCCTATAGCATGACCTGGCTCGGAGAACACGATCAGGAATCGGATATGGCCTTTTATGCCACCGAACCGGCAGAAAATATCGTCGGGCCGGGCATCTGCCGCAGCGAGTATGGCGGTTTCATGCTCTCCTATCCGCCGCGCCGGATGATGGACGTCTGGCATGATCCGGATTACAGCCACGCGGTAACGAGATCAGAGGTGCTGCTGATGGCGGCGCTGGATTACTCCATCGAAAAGCATGTGGTCTATGTGGCCGCCCGTCCGCCGCGCAGCATTTTCAAACAGATGGCCGCCCGCCGAGACCGGAAGATTGTCTATATTCCTCTTGGGTCGCTCTCTCCCCACAAACTCAAGCAGATGCGGATATTGCATATCCTCTCCGGGAAGAATACACGGAGCATTGCGAAAGATTATATTTGGTGAAAATAGGTACGATTCCCACCCACTGGAGCAGTAATGAAGCTGACTGACGAACATATTCGAAAAATTATCACCTATATCATTGAAGCGACCGGCCTTAAGGCGTTTCAGGTGGAACATACCGTTGAACTGTTGCAAGAGGGGGCTACGGTTCCCTTTATCGCCCGCTATCGCAAGGAACATACTGGTGAGCTGGATGAAGTGCAGATTCGCACGGTTGAGGAGCAGTTAGCCTATTTTTGCGAGTTGGAAGAGCGCAAGATTACGGTGCTTACATCCATCGGCGAACAGGGAAAGCTTACCCCTGAACTGCAGGGTCGGATCGAAAATTCGCGCCTGAAGACCGAGGTTGAAGACCTGTATCTGCCGTATAAGCCGAAGCGGCGCACGAAGGCGACGATTGCCCGGGAGCGTGGCTTAGAGCCGCTGGCTGATATCATGGCTGCCCAGGAATTGACGGCAGGGTGTGCCGAGGATGCTGCCTTGCCGTTCATCAATCCGGAAAAAGATGTTCCCGATGCGGCGGCAGCTCTGGACGGAGCCGGGCATATTCTGGCTGAACGGCTGTCAGATAATGCCGATGCCCGTGCGATGGTGCGGCGTCTGACCAAGGAACAGGGTGTGTTGAATTCACGGGTTGCAGCCGATTATAAAGAACAGGTCACCAAGTTTGAGATGTATTATGACTTTCAGGAACAGCTTAAGGTCGTGCCGTCACATCGTATGCTGGCCATGCGCCGTGGTGAGAAGGAGGAGGTGCT
>CAIRND010000537.1 GCA_903879825.1 uncultured Geobacteraceae bacterium | reverse complement strand
TTTTTGCCTGATTGCCGCCACCCGTTCGTGCGCCGGCTGTTACTGGACAGTGTGGATGCAGCACGGCAAACATTGGCAGAGGGCTATGATCCTCGTCTGGAGGAGGGATACGATGACGACGATGAATATGATGACTGATGCAAACAATGATGTTGAGCGGATTGCCGTTATCGGCGGCGGCAGCTGGGGAACTGCCCTGGCGGGACGTCTGGCAGCCAATGGTAATGATACGGTACTGTGGGCCTACGAACCGGAACTGGTGACGGAGATTAATTCCAGTCACACCAATTCAACCTACCTTTCCGGTATCAACCTGCATCCGGCTCTGGCTTGCACGGGAAATCTGGAAGAGGCGGTAACCGGGCGCACTATCGTGCTGTTGGTGACGCCGGTGCAGGTGATGCGCGGTGTGCTGAAACAGCTTGCTCCCCACATTGCAGAAGATGCCATTATCGCCAACGCCTCCAAAGGGATCGAACTGGAAACACTGTGCACGGTGTCACAAATTTGTGGAGAGTTGCTCGGTGACGCTGCACTTACCCGATATGTGGCGCTCTCCGGTCCGACCTTCGCCCGTGAAGTCGCTCAGGAGCTCCCTTCATTAATTGTGGCTGCTTCGCGAAACGAAGCCAGTGCGCGGCGCGTTCAGGCTGCATTCAGCTGCCCCTGCCTCCGGGTATATACCAACGGAGATGTTACCGGAGTTGAACTGGGTGGAGCGGTCAAAAACGTCATTGCCATTGCCGCCGGAATCTGTGACGGTCTCGGCTTTGGTCATAATGCCCGGGCCGCTCTGATTACACGAGGTCTGGCAGAAATGAATCGACTTGGACAGGCAATGGGGGCACAAGCCTCCACTTTTGCTGGTCTGGCCGGCATGGGAGATTTGGTGCTGACCTGCACCGGCGACCTTTCCCGTAACCGCACCGTCGGCTTCAAACTTGGCCAGGGGATGACACTGACACATATTCTGGCCGAGATGCGCATGGTGGCCGAAGGGGTCAAAAGCTCTGAATCGGTGTACCAGTTAAGCCGTCGTCTGGGAGTGGAAATGCCGATAGTTGAGAAAACCTATCAGATTCTGCATGAGGATAAACCGGCCCGACAGGCGGTGATTGAATTAATGGCGCGGGGTCTGAAAGCGGAAGAGTAGAATTGCCGCTCAGTCTTTACTGGCATATCTGGCAATCAATTATATCCCTCCATCAACAAATAGCTGGGGAACATCGGTGGTTGAACAGCTTTCCGCTGTTTTGAGACGTAAGCATCCAGGAATACAAGATTTTACCGCGCCAGTCTTATTGACATGCGGCAGATGTACCTCTTCTTTTCTCCACGTTTTAAACTGTCCCACAAATCAGGGACCCTTCCCTGAGGTCTCATCAGAATCCTTATGATTAATAAACGGTTTGGAGAACAGGAGCATCTGCAAAACCGTTTCAAAGATATTTCGGAGAACCTCATGAATACTCCTGAAAACGCGATCATCCTCTACATAAGCCCGGACGGCTCAAATATATTTGAAGTCCACCTGGAACACGAAACTGTATGGCTTACTCAGGATCAAATGAGAGAACTGTTCGGAAGAGATCGTTCTGTTATTACCAAACACTTGCGCAACATCTTCAAGGAAGGTGAGCTGGATGAATCTTCAGTATGTGCAAAATATGCACATACTGCCAAAGACGGTAAAACCTACCAGTCTCAGTTTTATAATCTTGATGCTATTCTCTCCGTAGGCTATCGGGTAAATTCGAAGGAAGGCACCCGCTTCCGCCAATGGGCCAGCAAGGTTCTGAAAGATCACATCGTCAAAGGGTACTCTCTCAACGAACAGCGCTTCCGGGAACAGGCTGAAAAGCTGACCGATATGCGCCATACAGTGGAGCTGCTGACTCGCACCCTGGCTAATCAGCAGCTGGTTAATGAAACCGGCAAGGATGTGCTGCGGGTCATCACCGACTATGCCTATGCCCTGACTCTGTTAGATCGCTATGATCATGGCACCCTGATCATCGAGGAGACCACCCGGCAGGCTCTGCATGTCATCGACTATGATGAGGCAATTAGCATTGTCGCCTCCATGAAGGGCGAGTTTGATGGTCTATTCGGCATCGAAAAAGATCATGGGTTCAAGAGTGCGCTAGGGGCCATATACCAGACCTTTGGAGGCAATGAGCTGTACCCGAGTGTAGAGGAAAAAGGAGCCAACCTTCTCTATTTTGTTGTGAAAAACCACGCGTTCAGTGACGGAAACAAAAGAATCGCTGCTGCCCTATTCATCTACTTTCTTGGCGCTAACAACATTCTCTACAGACCTGACGGGAGCAAACGTCTGGCTGATAATGCTCTGGTTGCCTTGACGCTTCTCATCGCTGAGAGCCGGCCTGATGAAAAGGACACCATTGTTAAAGTGATTGTAAATCTGATTAACCGGAATAATGATTGAGGAGATTACAACTATGCGCATAGGGCACGGCTACGATGTTCACCGTTTGGTGGCAGACAGAAAGTTAATTATGGGCGGGGTAGATATCCCGTGGGAAAAGGGATTGCTGGGGCATTCTGACGCTGATGTACTGTTGCATGCCATTGCCGACGGTATTCTGGGGGCGATTGGTGAAGGTGATATTGGGCGACATTTTCCCGACACCGATCCAGCCTTCAAAGGGGCGGACAGTTTGAAGCTGCTGGCGCATGTCATGAATTTGGCGGATGCTCAGGGTTACAAGCTGGGTAATCTGGACGCAACGATCATCGCGCAGATGCCAAAGATGGCACCGCATATTCAGGCCATGCGTGAAAATATTGCGCGGGTGTTGCATGCCGGGGTGAGCCAGGTGAACGTTAAGGCGACGACGGAGGAAGGTCTCGGTTTTAGCGGTGCCGGTGAAGGTATCGCAGCCCATGCGGTGGTGTTGATGATGAAGAAGAAGGAGGAATAAGCTAAAAGCGGTTCACCACGGAGACACGGAGATACGGAGAAATCAAAGGCTTAAGACAGCAAAGGCCTATTCCTTTTGGGTGAATCAAAAAACAATATTTTAGCCTACAACGCTCAGATTTTACCCCGTGTTCTCCGTTTCTCCGAGTTTCAAATGCTTTTTCTGGGTTTAGTGGTTAAACAAAAAAGACCTTCGTCTTTGACTTTCTCCGTGTCTCCGTGTCTCCGTGGTAAAAAGTTTTTTTCCGGATTGGGATTATATCTACAGCCCCTTCTCAGCCAACTCTTCCACAAGTTTTTTCTGCTCGGCATTCAGCGTTTCAGGAATATGGACACCTATCTTTACAAAAAGGTCACCTTTGGCATTCGAACCGAGCGTTTTAATGCCGCATCCCTTCAGCCTGATTTTGGTGCCGGGCTGAATGCCGGCCGGTACTTTGATCCGTTTGGCATCTTCCAGAGTGGGGACATCCAGTGAAACCCCCAGGCATGCGGCACTGAATGAAATAGACCGTTCAACGAACAGGTCGCCGCCGTCACGGATGAAAACCGGGTCAGGCAGTACATGGATAATCAGGAACAGGTCGCCGGCAGTTCCTCCACCGTCACCTTGGGCCCCTTTACCGGTAATACGGATCTTGCTGCCGTTATCGACGCCGGCGGGTATTTTTACCTTCAACTCTTCCCGCTGACCATTACGGCGAAAAGCGATCTGCTTTTCAGCGCCCTGAGCGGCATCTCGAAAACTGACGCTCAGTTCCATCTCATGATCGGCACCCTTCTGCGGGGCTGAGCGGAAGCCTCCTCGTCCCCCGCCACGTCCAAAAGAACCGCCAAACAAGCGGGAAAAAATATCATCTCCACCACCGCCCCCAGCGCCACCCCCCATATCTTTATAGGCATTGCCGAAGTCGAAACCACGGAAAATATCTTCCTGACTGTACTGCTGGTGAAAGCCGCTGGAGCCGAACGTATCGTACTTCTG
>CAIRND010000536.1 GCA_903879825.1 uncultured Geobacteraceae bacterium | reverse complement strand
GAATTACCAGCTCTTTGTCAATCGCAGTGACTCGCGACTGACAGTTCCAGAGGATGTTAATTTCCTGTTCCTGTAGAATCCTGCAGAATTCGATGACACGTTTACGGTCAGCTGTAAACGTGTCATCGCGTATAGAAAAATAAATCAGGCCGAATTTCTGGCGTATGTAGAGAATCTCTTCAACGATTGCTTTTGGTGAGCGGAAGCGAACTTTCCTTCCCCAAAAATCGGGTGAACTGCAGAAGTAGCAGGTGGAAGGGCAGCCACGTGTTGTGACAATGAACTCAGATTGCAACTCAAGATCAAGGCCGATCGACCTGTCGAGATAGTGAGCCGGCAACGGCAGGTGATCAAGGTCATCAAGGTTTTTTCGAGGCGGTGTTACAATAATCGTGCCTTCATGTCGAAATGCCAGTCCGGCGATGCTCTGCCATTCTGATCGTGATGTTACCTGTGCCATTAATTCGAGCAGAGTTGTCTCTGCCTCGCCTAAAATGACAACATCTACCGGTGAACCTGCCGTCAGTATGTCTTCGTAGCAGAAGGTCGCGTGGCCGCCTCCCATCACGATTATACATTTAGGGAAGAGGTTGCGACATACGCGGGCAAGTTCCAGTGAAACGTGCCTGTTATGAGTCCATTGTGAAATGCCGATTACATCAGGCTTGAAGGTCAGCAATTCATGCGTGATTTTGTCGGGATGCCATGCAGAAAAATTAGCCAGCAGAGAGTCATAACCTTCTTCCTGTAAACAGGCGTGGAGATAGCTCAGCCCAGTCGGTACAAGGTTTATATAGGGTTCGTTGCGGTGAGGTAACCCGGACTGGTAGGCGAGGAGCACTTTCATGATGAAAAAAAATCCGGGTCAGGTGACCCGGATTTGGTAAGTATGGATGTGGTACAAGAGTTATTTTGCAAGGTTAAGTGATACTCCAAGGGTGTCGTTTGTTAAGATGTCGCTCTCGTTTTCTTCTTCAACGCCAAGCAGCAACTCATTGAAATCGATGGAGTCGGAAGCGGTATTAGCCATGCGCCGTGCACCAAGATACCGTGAAAGGTAATAAGGCGTATCCATCGTTGAAATAACAACGCGATGCTCGCGTGAAGAGGCATGAATCATTTTGCGGTTGCCAAGGTAAATGCCAACGTGTGAGGGAAACCGGGCATAGGTTTGAAAAAATACGAGGTCACCTTTTTTAAGATCACCGCGCATTACCTCATTACCTACGTAGAACTGCTCACGGGCGGTCCGAGGAAGTTTAACGCTTTGTTCACGGAAAACCTGCTGAGTGAAGCTCGAACAGTCAAGGGCGTTGCGACTGCTGCCGCCGAAACGATAACGAGCGCCCAGAAAGCTGAAAGCGCTTTTTTTGAGGCTGCTGATCGCCTGGTTGGCTTCAAGCGATTTGGCAAGATCCACCGGGCGGTCCGACTCAAGATCTGTCAACTCAGCCAGTGTTTCTGTAAGCTCCTGCTCATTTAAAAGATCCTTGTTGATGAGCTGCAGTCGGTTGGTACTCGCAGAACGAGTAGTGACTGTCTCTGGCGCAACAAGAACCAATACTTGACCAGGCTTTATCTTGTTTCTTTTGATTCCGTTCAGGTTCCTGATGTCGGCTATTCTTATGCCGGTTTTTTTAGCAATTTTGGGAAGTGTATCACCCTTGGAAACTATGTAGGAATCCTGGCGGACAGCGGCTGTCACCTTCTTTTGTTGCGACTCGGCATGTGATGGAATGATCAGGCGCGTACCCTTTGAAATGTGGGAGGCGGTCAGGTTGTTAACGGATTTAAGTTCGTCGACTGATACATGGTATTTTCTGGCAACCGACTGCAATGACTCACTTTTACGTACTACATGAGATTTAGATGCCAGGACGAGTTGAGGAAGTAGTAGGAGTATAAGGCAGATCGTAACTGAGATACGAGTATGGGCCATGTTCCCTCCAGACGTTTTAGATTTGATAAAGAAGGATCGGTTTATATAACAACTAATCCAAAAAGTCAATCATTGTTGCATTAAGTTGCTGTTGTATCTAAGCAATAAGGGTGCCAATGGTTTGTTATTTGTGCTTGCCTCGTGCGGAAAGTTTGATCGTTATCGGAGCATCACGAAGTACGGAAATCTGTTTATCCGGGAGGGATAAACTTTTTTGATAAGATGTCCCTCGTTTTAATTTACTGGCGTCTATATCTTCCGTAGCGAGTGAAGTAATCTGTGAAACTTGACTGAGTGGGCCCTCAATGTCAACCGTTGCCGGTTCACAGGTGATGTTCTGGGACGTTAATCCCGCTGGGAGGCGACCTTTCAGCGTCACTTTTATCGGAACATTTTTTCGAATTTTTTTCTCTGCTGAAATCCTCACGCTGGAAGGTGAAATCGATGAGATGGTCATGCCGGACGGAGCGGTAATGTTGGTATGGGTTACCCGTATAGTCGTCACCCCTTCCGTTATTCTGGATGCATCAATCTCGGCCGTCAGGTCCAGCTTAGAAGGTGGAGGGGCCAGGCTTGACATCGATTTTACCTGAACGGTTATCTCTTCAGGCAGTGTGTGGAGCAGCACTATGCCATCAGGAACACCGTGCAATCTCACCGGAGCTGATACTGTCGTAATCTGTCCCTGGCGGGTTGTTATTAACACCCAAAAAACGCACACACCAAGCAGGAGCGAAGCCTTTGGAAGCAGGTTGGAAAAAATACGTTGCCTCATCGTAATACGTGGGGATGGGGATTCACATCTGAGTAAATCATCCAGTGCCATAATCAGCTGGGTGGTCGTGTCCATACGTTGCAGTTTTCCGGCTGTTACCAGAGAAACTTCGCCACGTTCCTCAGATATGACGACAATTACCGCATCACTGCGTTCCGACAATCCAAGGGCTGCCCGGTGGCGGGTTCCGAGATGCTGCGGAATATCCGGATTGACTGAGAGCGGCAGATGACAGGCTGCCTTTTGGATTCTGCCGTTGGTTATGAGTGCTGCTCCATCATGAAACGGAGCCCCATCATAAAAAATTGATTCAAGCATTTGAGGGGATATTTCACTGTCAATGACCACACCGTTTGTCATCAGTTCGTGAAGTGACTCATTGCCTTGGAAGACGATTAGTGCCCCGGTTCTATTGGTCGCCATCCGAAATAACGTTTCGGCAATGTCTTGAAATTGACTGTGCTGTGTCTCCTCGCGACTATCAAGTATATGGCGCAGAAGGCTGAAACGATACAGCGTCTGGCGTATTTCGGTTTGAAATACGACGATGATAAGAATAATGAGTACGGTGCCAAGCTCTTGCAAAACCCAGCTTGTCATATAGAGATCAAGAAAGCGGGTGGCAAAATAGATAAGGGTTACGATGCCGAGTCCAAGAAGTACCTGAATAGCGCGTGTCCCACGAAACCAGGAATATAACTGGTACAGCAGAAATGTCATAATCAGGATGTCTGCAATATCCTGAATCCGGATGGTAGGGATCACTTTTGGACGGCTCCTGGAGTATACTTACTTCGTTTTTTCTGGTGAATAGCACGTTATATGTGCTACATAGACACGCAATTTTTATAGCACTTAAATCTGTTAAAAGGTAGTGGAAACGAATGTTCAGGCTTTCTGATAAAGGCGAAAAAATTCAGCAGATGTTCGGAGCGATTGCTCCCCGCTATGATTTTCTTAACCGGCTATTGAGCTGTGGGATTGACCGGCGCTGGCGAACAAAAGCTGTACAGTTGCTCAAATATCGTGAAGGTTCCCGCATTTTGGACGTGGCAACCGGCACCGGCGATGTGGCATTGGAAATTGCACTGCGAACTCCAAAGTCGGTGAGGATTACCGGAGCTGATTTTTGTAAGGAGATGGTAGAGCTCGGGGATGTCAAGGTCGCTGCATCGCCATACGCGGACAGGATCGATCTCAAAGTTGCCCCCTGCGAAGACCTGCCCTTTGCCAATGATACATTTGATTCGGTTACTATCGCTTTTGGAATTAGAAATGTAGTTGACAGGAAACTGGGATTGGCAGAAATGTGGCGAGTACTGGCTCCCGGTGGTCGGATGATTATACTGGAATTCTCCACGCCGCGTTCGCAGCTGTTCAGGCAGCTGTACTATTTTTACTTCACACGTCTCCTGCCAGTTGTTGGTGGGCTTTTCTCGCGCTACAATGCTTATAAATATCTTCCCGACTCAGTACTTGAATTTCCTTCACAGGAAGAATTCTCCCGTATGATCGCCGAAACCGGTTTCAAAAACGTTCACCTCCATGAACTTACCTTTGGCATTGCTACTATCTATGTTGGCGAAAAAGAGTAGAAAACATCTACTGACCTCTTTATACAGGCGGCTCTATGGCCGCCTGTATAAATAATTATCCCCGTATTATTTCCCGCAGCATTTTTTGTATTTAAGGCCGCTTCCACAGGTGCATGGGTCATTACGTCCGATCTTTGTTGCTACCAGCGGCTTCTGGCGAACCATTTTCCCTTCGGTAAAATACCAGTGGCCCTCTTTTCTTTTGAACTGCCCCGCTTCGTGATGCTCACGGTTCTCGCCTTTTTCACTGAAGCGGGCAATAAATTCAACCTCACCGATAGAATCGTCAGCCCCTCCTCTGTCCGTACTGATGATCTCAAGCCCCTGCCATTCGGCCGATTCAGCCCATTCTTTCGTGCCGGCGTGGTCATAGCCCTGGCGGTGTTCAGAATGGGTGCTGTTAAAAATGAAATCCATTTCGGTGAAGACGTAGGCTGAATAGCGGGCGCGCATAAGTTGTTCGGCGGTGAGTGCGTGCTGGTTACCCGTTATAATGGGTTCACAACAGTCAGCATAGGTATTCCCGCTTCCGCAGGGACATATAGTCATAGTTTTCTCCTTGGTGAATGAGGGTATCGCATGCATTCAGTCTTGGTATTTTCGTGATTCTATGCCGTTTTGGTGACACACTTCACACTCTTTTGTCAAATAGTATCTTAAAATAGCGCTTGTCTGTAATCGTTTTTACCTGTACTTTTACCAGCCGAAAAAAACGTGCGCAAAGACGAGGAAACAGATGGAAAAATCGATGAGTGAATTGCTGGTGGCGCCTTTAACGGCGCATGAAACACGCTGGGCAAGTGAAATTGCAGATCTGCTGCCTGAAGACGTGGATTTGACGTTTGAGGAGTCGAAGATACTGACCAGATTGTCAATACGAGAGTGGCCGGATGCCCTTGTAAACAAGGTTAAAGATGTTATTGATGCCGAGGATTTTCTGATTGACGATCTGGAAGAGTTGTAACGGTATCGGAGTTTGACAAGGCCATCACACAGAGAGAAGGAGTACTGCCGCTTGAAATGCCACCGTAACTTATTTGTTGTATCATTGCTGGTTTTTGTTGTGTGTACTCTTGGCGCATGCACAGATAATAACAAGCTCGAAGCAGAGGCGAAGATAAAAAAAGCTGCCGAGCTTCGGGTTACAGAATTAGCCTTTGCCGCAACGACAACCGCTACCAGGAAAGCCAAGATCTTTGCGGCACAGACCAGCGCTACTCGTAAAGCCGCCGCCCCCAAGATAAAATATAACGCAGGTGAGAGTCCGGAGTACGCCGCACAATGCGGTTGGCCGGTAAAGTGCCCCGCTCCGCTGCCCGGTTCGATCCTTCCTTCCAAACGTATTGTGGCCTATTACGGTAACCCCCTTTCGAAAAAAATGGGGGCACTTGGCGAATTTCCCAAGGATGATATGCTGCGCCGCCTGAAAGGTGAAGTGGCCAAGTGGCAGGCTGCCGACCCGGCAACGCCGGTACAGCCGGCACTGCACCTGATTGCTGTTGTTGCACAGGGGGCACCCGGCAAGGATAATAAATACCGGATGATCATGCCGGATAAAGTTGTCAATCAGGTATATGGCTGGGCCAAAGAAGCGGGAGCCGTCATGTTTATCGATATTCAAACCGGTCATGACGATATCCGTACGGTCCTGCCCCGCTTTGAATGGATTCTCAAAAACCCCGATGTTCACTTGGGAATCGATCCGGAATTTAATCTGATAAAAAGCGGTAAAAAACCAGGCAAGAAGATCGGTACTTATGATGCGGCTGACATTAATTTTGCGTCCGGTTATCTGAAGGACCTGGTGAAAAAATACAATCTGCCGCCCAAAGTGTTTACCGTACACCGGTTCACCCGAGGTGGCGTTACCAATTCAAAAAGCATAGTGATCCGTCCCGAGGTTCAGATTGTCATGCATATGGATGGCTGGGGTGCATCCTGGCTGAAGCGGGATTCGTACAAGGATTATGTTGTGTCAGAACCGGTGCAATATACCGGATTCAAGCTCTTTTATCACAATGACACCAAGAAAGGTGATCCGCTGCTGACGCCTCAGGAAGTGCTTAAGCTGAATCCGAAGCCGCTCTACATTCAGTATCAGTAACCGGCCCGTACCGGCTGCATGCTGCTCATTTTTCCACCACTCGCCAAAGCGTGTGAACCGCCGGCCGGCATAGCCCGCTTATCAGCCTCGCTGAAAGCTCATGGCGTGCCGTGCCGTCTGCTTGATGCCAACCTTGAAGGCCAGCTCTGGCTGTTGGAGCAGCCACTGGTTGCCACTGACACCTGGAGCCGCCGGGCCGGTGCCGGACGGGTACGCAACCTGGCCGCTCTGCGTGACATCACAACCTACCAATCTCCCGACCGCTACCGCCGTGCAGTCAGCGATCTTAACCGTATTCTGTCACTTTCTGCTGCCGGGCACGGTATCGTAATTGGGCTGGCCGACTATCAAGATGCCACCCTTTCGCCCTTACGCAGCGCTGATCTGTGTGCTGCAGCACGCCATCCTGAGCGCAATCCATTGTTCCCCTATTTCAGCCAGCGCCTGCCGGAGCTTCTCGCCGGAGTCGCAACGGTCGGTTTTTCGCTCAACTACCTCAGTCAGGCGCTGTGCACCTTTGCCATGATCGGCTTCGTCAGAAAAAACCATCCGGCACACAAAATTGTGCTTGGTGGTGGCTTGATAACCTCCTGGATGCAG
>CAIRND010000535.1 GCA_903879825.1 uncultured Geobacteraceae bacterium | reverse complement strand
TGAAAAATACCTCGAAAACGGCGACCTGAGTGAAGAGGACATTATAGACGGCCTGAGGGTCGGTACAATGCGCAACACGTTCACCGCTGTTCTCTGCGGGTCAGCCACCGGCAACGTCGGCGTTGCTCATCTGCTGAACGCAATCTGCGCCTACCTCCCTTCCCCGCTGGACCGGACGAAAGCGGTCGGCATTCACCCAAAAACAGAAGAGATCATTGAACGGGCTCCGGACGAAAAAGAGCCTTTTTCCGCATTGGTTTTTAAAACGACCTCTGACCCGTACACCGGCAAGATCACCATTTTCAGGGTATATTCGGGAGTTCTCAACTCCGACTCGACGATATATAACTCGACAAAAGGGATTGAAGAGCGCATCGGACAGATTTACGAACTGGAAGGAAAAAAGCAGCACCCCATTAAGCAGGCTGTTGCGGGTGATATCGTTGCCGTCGCCAAACTCAAGGAAACTGTTACCGGCGACACGCTCTGCGATTCTGCCAAACCAATCATTTTCGAGCCTGCCAAACAGCTTCTGCCAGTAATCTCATACGCAATTGAGCCCAAAACAAAAGCCGATGAGGACAAGATTCACAACGCATTGCATCGCATGATTGAGGAAGAACCAACACTTGAGTCGCATCGTGATCCTCAGACCAAAGAATTTATTATTTCCGGTATGGGGCAGGTCCACCTCGAGGTAATTGTTGAAAAGATGAAGCGCAAGTTTGGAGTGGAAGTTTTACTTAAAACGCCTAAAGTGCCCTATTTTGAAACAATCCGAGGGACCGCCAAGGTGCAGGGTAAATATAAGAAGCAATCTGGAGGGCGCGGACAGTATGGCGACTGCTGGATTGAAATGTCACCCACCGGGCGTGGTGAAGGATATATTTTTGATGATAAAGTAGTTGGTGGTGTCATCCCCCGCCAGTACATCCCGGCCGTGGATAAAGGAATTCAGGAAGCAAGTGTTGAGGGTTTTCTGGCCGGTTATCCGGTTGTGGACTTCAAAGTTGCTCTCTATGACGGTTCTTTTCACACGGTAGATTCCTCCGAAATGGCATTCAAAGTTGCCGGTTCAATGGCGTTCAAAAAAGCGATGGAGCTCTGCAAACCGGTTCTGCTCGAGCCTATCGTGAATATGAAAATTACCGTTCCGGACGAGAACATGGGTGACGTCATCGGCGATCTCAACTCGCGACGCGGCAAGGTTGTCGGCGTAGAACCAAAAGCAAACTCACAGATAATCAGATCAATTGTGCCTATGTCTGAAGTACTGGCATATTCCAACGATCTCAAATCAATGACCAGCGACCGGGGACTCTTCAGTATGGAATTTTCCCATTATGAAGAGGTGCCTTCACATCTTTCCCAAAAAATAGTGGCCGAGGCTCTGGCCGAAAAGAAAGAAACGCATAACCATCATTAATCTGTAATGGAGGATTTCAATGGATTTTAAATTCAGTAAAGATTCAGATATTTCACAAACCCATCAAGCACCGGAAGGGAAAAAGAGTCAAAGTGCTCTTCTTGTTCTTCTATTTTTATTGGTTGGGGGGTTTACATATCTCTATTTTTTCACTGGCCTGATAAAACCTCTGGAAACGGTAAAAGCACCTGAAGTCCCGTCTCCTCCACCGCAGGTTGTCAAAATACCACTACCAATACGCTCCGGTGTTCCTACCACACCAGAGGTAAAGACACCCGATAAGATTGAAGCGCCAAAGGCTGCTGCGACTACTCCGGTTATCGCTGCTGTTCCTGTTGCCAAACCGGCGCCAGCAGCCAAACCGGCTCCGGCGCCGGCTAAAGCGACAGAGGAACCCAAAAAGGCTGAGGCGGTGAAATCTGCGGTAAAGAAACCACTACCAGTGTTGGCTGCAGACAAAAATAAAGACGCGGCTGTACCCTCTAAATCTGATAGTAAAAAAACGGTCGCAGTGGGAAATAAAAACGATTCAACAAAAAAATCTGCCTCTGATACTCACACAAAGCAGGTTCATCCCGTTAAAACCCAAAAACCGGTTTCTGACCCATGGTTTATTGAGGTCGGGAACTACGTTCTTGAAGAAGCTCTGTCTGCTGACATTGGCCATGTACGAAAAGCTGGTTTTGAGCCAATAGTCAAACCATCTACTCGTAAAAAGACGGTTATGAATCGGTTGTTTATATCCGAGTCCACTGATCGGGCTTCTGCCCAATCAACACTTGAAAAATTAAAACGGCATACTTCAGATGCGTTTGTAATTGAGCAGGGGGGTAAGTTCACCGTATATGCTGGGTCATATTTACAAAATGACTCTGCCGTTACTGAAAAAGATCGTTTAAAAGCATCCGGTTTTTCCGCAATAGTTAAACATGCCGATATCGCGATACCATCCCAGAACCTTTCTGTTGGC
>CAIRND010000534.1 GCA_903879825.1 uncultured Geobacteraceae bacterium | reverse complement strand
ACCGAGAAGAGTCCTGAGGAAGAACCTCACTTTACGTTGCGAAATACCCAGCTGTCTCTCTCAAATATCACCGGCCCCATAGCGGCTCCTGCGGCACTGCGTTTTTCATCAACCTTCGGCACAAACAGTCAACTGAAAGCAAATGGCGACATTACCCCACTCCCCTTCCGCTATAAAGGCAGCGTTACTATCGGGCAACTGCCGCTTCGGGCCTTTGAAGCATACGTTCCCGACAACATAAATGTGTATGTTATCGGCGGTTCTCTGGACACCGTTATGAATATGGATGTCTCCCTCAAAGACGGCGCGTCGAAAGGGACTTTCAGCGGTTCTGCCGGCGTTCGCTCTTTCCATAGCATTGATGCCGTGGCAGAGGAGGATCTGCTGAAATGGGAGAGCCTGCAGTTTGACGGGATACAGGGAAATCTGGCCCCGTTCAGCCTCGGCATCAGCCAGGTGGCACTCAACAATGTCTATTCCCGCATCGTGGTCAGGAAAGACGGCAGTCTCAATTTACAAAATCTCGTTGAAAAGCCTGATGCTGCCGCGCAGACGGCACCACCCCCTGCAAAAACGGCGCTGCAGCAGGCGCCAGCCACCGTGCCGCCGGTTTCAGCACCGGCACAGCGTAAGATATCAGTGGGGAGCGTCACGATTCAGGACGGGACACTTTCCTTCACAGACAACCATCTGCCCCAGACCTTCAGCAGTACCTTCTTTAACCTGGGAGGACGGGTCAGCGGGCTTTCCTCGGAAGAGTCGAAGTTTGCCGAAGTGGATCTGCGCGGCAATCTGGATAACCATTCGCCACTGCAGATTACCGGCACACTCAACCCGCTGCGTGATGATCTGTTTGTCGATCTGAAAGTCTCTTTCCGGGACATTGATCTGTCACCGGTGACCCCTTACTCCGGTACCTATCTGGGCTATAGCGTGGATAAAGGGAAACTGTTCCTCGAACTGAGCTACCTGATCAATAAAAAACAGCTTGATTCCACCAACAAGATTTTTATCGACCAGTTTACCTTTGGCAAAAAGGTTGACAGCGCGAAAGCCACCAATCTTCCGGTTCATCTGGCAGTGGCGCTGCTGAAAGACAGCAAGGGGGAAATTCACCTCGATCTGCCGGTTACCGGACGCACCGACGATCCCAAGTTTAGCATCTGGGGTGTCATCGGTCAGGTGTTTAAAAACCTGCTGGTAAAAGTAGCGACCTCGCCCTTTGCCCTGCTTTCCTCGCTGACCGGGGGCGGCCAGGATTTTAGCAGTATCCGCTTTGCCGTCGGTTCCAGCACCCTGATTGCCGAAGAGCAACAGAAGCTTGTTCAGCTGGCGAAAGCGTTGGCTGATCGTCCCGGATTAAAGGTCGAGATTAATGGTTTTGTCGACAAAGAGAGAGACCCGGAAGGATATCGCCAGGAGCTGTTCGGCCACATGCTGCGCCATGAAAAGTTTCTGTCACTGGTAAAAGAGCAGCAGAACAAGCCGGGAGAGAGCGCCGAAACGGTAACGATACTGGCCGACGAATATTCGAAATATATTAACGCCGTCTATAAAAAAGAGAAGTTCCCCAAGCCGCGTAACGCTCTGGGCCTGGTAAAAGAGCTGCCTGATGCGGAGATAAAAAAACTTATTATTGCCAATATTGTGGTGGCTGATAACGAACTGCTGGCCCTGGCAAGAGAGCGAACGACAGCAGTTATGAGCTATCTGGCAACCAAAGGGGGGCTGGCACCGGAGCGGCTTTTCCAAAAGAATGAAAACATTTACAAAGCACCCGAAAAAAGCGGTGCCGAACGGACGCGGGTTGAGTTCAACGCTATAGTTCAGTAACAGAAAGCCTTCAACCCAGGTAAAACTATTGGCCGCAAAAAAGCACAAAAAGCACAAGATAATAGGTCGGTTATTCGATGTAAACACTACCCGAACGGGTTAAACTTACGCTCACTATCCCATTCTATTTTTTGTGACTTTTGTGCTTTTTTGTGGCAATGAACTGCCGAGTTCTGGTTAAAACATCTCTGGACAAACTGTGCCGTTTTGTTGAATAATCAGCGAGGGATCACTCCCATCAGACCACCGCGACAGACTCCTCGCACGAGATGTTGAAAGGCTGCTTTTTGTCATGAAAACAGATGCCGAAACGAATGAGACCGCAGACAGCGAAGGTACAATCAATCCCGATGTAGTGTTTAATGATGATGTACTGGTGGTGGATTATCTCAATGCGTTGCTGGCATCGGCACCGGCGCTGGAACTGGATTCCGGTGAGGTGCACTATGTGCAGTTGGCAATCGGGGCCGGGTGGAAGCCAACCGTTGTCGGTAACTCGTTTGTTGATAGTTCCGTTTTTTTTGAAACTGAAAATTTAAAGATGGAAAACGAAACCCTGCACAATGAAAATGAAAGTTATAAATTTAAAGTTGAAATGGCAAAAATAGATGTTCAGGTACTCAGAAGCGAAAATCACCACCTTAAAGCCGAAATTGCCGCACTGAAGTCACAACAGGAACAGCTGAAACATACGCTTGATGAGCTTGCCGCCGAAAACAGCGTCCTTAAAACAGAGGCGCTCCCAGCCGTTGCCACTAACCAACCTGAACCTGAAATAACAATCATCGCTTTGAGCCATCCGGCCCCACTGGTACACGAACCGTCAGAACTCACTGTGGATGCGGAAGGTGAAGTCGTTCAGGCGTCACAGCCTGAAAGAAATCTTCCTGATATTCGTGAGGAGCCGGTGGACATCATTCCGTTTGAGATGGTCCAGGAAATCCCGTTTGAAGCTGAGATTGTGGCACCGTCCCCCCGTCTGCCTGAAAGCACTTTCAGCGCTGAGGCCGAGCGGTCAACTATGTTTCAGGCACACATCACCGAGGAACCTGCACCGCTGAAAGTGCGCACTGAACAGGTGCTTTCTTCCCGAAACATTTTTGGTAGTGTCATATCGACCCCGAGTACCATGCACGCTTCAAAGGTGGTAAAACAGCATCAGATTGACCAATACCAACGCCGTCATGAACCTGATCAGACGGTGAAGACCACCCCGCTTATCCCGGATAGCAGCGTGGATCACATCAGTAAAAAGGCTGAGTGGCAGCCTGTTTTTGCGCAACCGTTGCAGGTAGCGGAGCCGGAGATCGTGCCTGAGGAGAATGCCGTGCTGCAACAAGATCTGCAGCAGCACCGTGACAGCACAGATGAAATCGATCTGGCACCGGCGCAGGCCCCGCAAGTTGTCGTCAGACGACATATGAAAGATTATCAGGATCTCCAGAAGGAAGCCGATCCTGATAATACCGCAGTAACAGGCCACACCCTCGTTTTGTAACGACAAAAATACCGCAAACATCTCCTTCATTACCGCCTTAGACAAACATTGCACCTGCAATTTTTGTCTCCATCCTGCAACGCCCTTGATTACGTGAGTATTCTGGAACAAATCCCGTTTTAGTCAACTTTTGTCGCTTTGCCGGACACAAGCACCAATGAGGCAAGACACGCTAACCAGCCTAATTTTAAGCACAATTACGTCTACGATGGATTGGTACGCACTTTGCGTAAAGAGGGTGAACCTGAAAAGTCTAAAAACGGCTTTTAGATCCACGAAAAGCAAAGCATTACAGATTAACAGCAATCAACCAAAAGGGTTGTGCCATGACTGTACCTATTTAGCTTGTTTTGTTCGTGCTTTTCGTGATTTTCGTGGATAGCTTTTTTTGGGGTAAAAAGGATATGGGTTTTCTATGAAAACTGCCGCATATACAGAACAGAACCCAACAAAACCCCCACAGAGCGTCACTATTGCCAGAATGCCGATCACCTCCCTGATAGTGATCTGGACAATCCTGATTGTGGCACTAATCGGATACGAGATAAAGGAATCCCGTGATTCGGAATACGCCACTGCTCTCACTGTGGCGCAAAGCAATTACAACAAAGATATACTCTATCGGCGCTGGGCACTTATGCACGACGGGATCTACGTCCCGGTAAAGCCGGATACACTACCCAGTCCGATTCTTGCTGGCATCCCGGACAGAGATGTCCGGCTGCCGTCAGGAAAGATGCTTACCCTGATAAATCCGGCATACATGACCCGTCAGGTACATGAGCTGGAAGTCGGCATAAAGGGTGTGCGCGGTCATCTCACCAGTGCAACACCCATTCGCGAGCAGAACGTGGCGGACAAGTGGGAACAGGCCGCACTGCGCCTCTTTGAAAAGGGTACGCGCGAACATTCTTCCTTGGAAACAATTGACGGGGTGCAGTTTTTTCGTTTTATGCGCCCCATGATTACTGAAAATGAGTGTCTTGCCTGTCATGCGCGACAGGGGCATAAAACCGGTGATATCCGTGGTGGCCTGAGTATTTCAATCCCCTGGGCCCCCTACAAAGAACATTTGCTGGCAAACTATCGCGCCACCACTGCAGGTCTTGGCGGCATCTGGCTGGTGGGCCTCGCCGGCATTATTTTTTCCGGTCGCCGCATAGAGAAAAGCCTGAAGGCAAAGGAAAAACTCTACGAAGAGTTATCCCGGAGTAATGAACGATACAAGCAGCTTACCGAAGTATTCCCGGAAACAATCTTCGAGGCCTCCGCTAATGGCATAGTTACCTATACGAATCAGCACGGACTTGACACGTTCAGATATTCGAAGGCTGAATTTATGATCGGAGTAAATATCTTCAGCCTGGTTGCTCCGGAATATCACCAGATTGTGCGCGAGCGAATCGGGAATATATTGCGGGGGATTGACGTCGGTCACGGCTATCTTGAATACAAGGCGCTCAGATCGGATGGTTCTACTTTTGATGCGATGGGCCTCACGGTGCCGCTGTTCGTACAGGGTGTGGCGACCGGATATCGGGGATTCATCCTTGACATCTCGGAGAGTAAAGAAAACGAAGCCAAGCTGCGCAGTGCCATGATCGCTGCCGAAGCGGCCAACAGCGCCAAAGGCGAATTTCTGGCGACCATAAGTCATGAAATTCGCACACCTCTGTATGCCGTAATCGGCATGACTGACCTGCTGCTGGAAACAGCCCTGAATGACGAGCAGCATGAATACGTCGAAATCATTCGTACGCGCGGCAATCATCTTCATGGCCTGATCAATGACATCCTGGATTTTTCGAGTATTGAGGCCCGCCACCTGTATATGGATACGAAAGATTTTAATCTGCAGGCATCGCTGCAGGAGATTGCGGAGCTTATGGCGGTGAAAGCCACTGATGCCAACTTGAAACTGGCCTACCGGATTGACCCGGATGTGCCGGTGTCCTTGAGAGGAGACCCACTGCGCCTGACTCAGGTCATCACCAACATGGTTGACAACGCCCTTAAATTCACCCTGGCGGGAGAGGTAGACATCCATGTTTCGCTCGAATGGGACCAGGAGGATCGTGTAAGCATACTGTTTGAAATTCACGACACCGGCATCGGCATTGCCCAGTCCCGGTTTGATGATATTTTCTCTCCCTTTACCCAGCTTGACAGCACACCGACCCGAAAATACGGCGGCACCGGACTGGGACTTGCCATCTGCAAGCGACTGGTAAAACTGATGGGGGGTGACGTGGGGGTGGTGAGCGAGGAAGGGAAAGGTTCCACCTTCTGGTTTACCGCACAGTTTGAGAAGCAGGAGGAGCATGTGGGTACTGTTTCGCGAGCTTTCAGGCCGGCATAAAATATCGCGCCATTATAATCCTTAAAAAAACTGTTTCACGCAACGACGCTACGACGCAACGAATAGAATCAATAGATTAAGTAATTATCCAGATTCGCCCAATTGGTTAATCACTATTTCGTTATAAGTCTCTGTTTTTCGTGGCGTTCGTTGCGGCGTTGCGTGATCAAATGCCGTACTAAGATAATATCTTGTATCAAAGCACAACCGGTGCTATTCAGGACGTACCATGAAACAATTACTTCTCTCACTTTTGTCACGTATTATTTCGCTGCCCTTTCGTCTGCTGCGTCCGCTCCGCTATTACTGGGGGCGCATCTGGAACGGCGGGCGGGCAGCGGCTCAGATTCGCGGCCTTGATGCCTCGGTGCAGTTTGATGGCAGCGTTACCGTGCTCGGCACCGGCAATGTTAAAATCGGAGCCAAGGCCCGCATCGGCGACCTGACCGAGTTTACCACCAATCACGACGGTATTATCCGCATCGGCCGTGAAGTACGGCTTAATCGTGGCGCAACAATCTGTGCCTATACGGAGGTTTCCATCGGCGATTTCAGCATGGTCGGTGAGTTTGTCTCTATCCGCGACGCCAACCATGGCATTGCGAGTGGAGAACTCGTCCGCAACCAGCCCCACGATGCCAAACCGATCCGCATCGGCTCTGATGTCTGGGTCGGGCGCGGCGCCTGCATCCTGCCCGGAGTGACCATCGGCGACGGTGCTATCATCGGCGCCAACAGCATTGTCACTAAAGATGTCCCACCAAATGCCATCGCCGCAGGCATTCCAGCCAAAGTTATCCGGGAAAGACGCTGATGTCGATGACTCTGAAATCATTTTTTAAATCGCTGCTATTGCTGCTGATCATGGCAGCCGCCACCTACACCGTGCGGGATATGGTGCAGGACATATCGGCCCAGCAGATTGAAGCGCCCGTCAGCAAACCCGCTGCTTCCTCTACCCCTGTTCGCCTGCCGGCCACCCCCTTCTGGCAGGCGCTCCACGAAACCGGAAATCTGGAAGAATATAGCTGGTGGCGGGTGGAAGGTGTGCCGAGCGGCACGCTTACGGTTGTGCCCGATCCAACCGATTCGCACCATGGCTTTGTGTTGCGGGGCGAGATAACCTCCCCGTCGCCACCTCCGGGTGACAGTCATCGCCTCTATCCCGCCTTTATGCTGCCCGAATGTTATCGCGGTGCGTACACCTCCACTTTCAGCGTGTGGGCCGACCTGCCGCCACATTCTACAACCCGTGGCTGGCTGAGCTTTGCCACCTATTCCAACAAACTGAACTGGAAAGACCTGTATGGCGTTAATCTTGGCCATGAAGCGGGGGAAGATCGCTTGATCCTGTTCCATGTCCCGGTCTTCGGAAAAGGCACCTTTACCCGGGTGACGGCCCTGCCGTTTCCCATGAAGCAGTGGGTTAAAATAACCGTCAAGGCCGATGAAGCAGGAATTATGCTCTTTCAGGATGAGCACCTTGTGGCTGAATCAAAGAAAAACTGGGGCGCTGAAGGGGTGGGTCTGTGTGAAGCGCACTGGGGACTGTATGGTCAGGGGAAAACCTCAAGCGGTGTGCTGTTAAACGATGACCTGTCGATTTCATTCGAACAGCCGTACAATAATAAACCGAGAATGGTTCGGTCAGACAAGAAAAAGTAGCTCCGATTGCGTACCAATCTTCAGCCACAGCCTCAAAACATCCCCTCTCCATGAGGGTTTAGGGTGAGGGTGAGAGGGAAATGTTGGATTATGCAGCTCCATCGCCCCCTCATCCGGCCTTCGGCCACCTTCTCCCTCAGGGAGAAGGGATTGGCGCTAATCGGTTAAAGAGATGAATGT
>CAIRND010000533.1 GCA_903879825.1 uncultured Geobacteraceae bacterium | reverse complement strand
GTGCCGGCGAGCTTGGTCACACCACCGTCGATCCTACAGGTCGCTTCTGTGCCTGCGGAAAACAGGGCTGCCTGGAGACGTACGTTTCTGCTACAGGACTCTGCCGGACCGTGGGAGAGTTGTTGGCACAACGGCTTGATTCCAGCCGCTTGCGAGAAGTCAGTTGTAACCAACTGACAGCGAAACAAATCTACGAAGCGGCGTACGAGGGAGATCCAATCGCACGGGCGGCCTTTGATGCTACGGCCCGAACTCTCGGCATGAAGCTGGCCGATGCCGTCGCGCACACCAGCCCGGAAGCGATCTTTCTGTCTGGTGGACTGTCGGCAGCGGGAGATCTGCTGATTGTCCCGACCCGGCACTATCTGGAGGGATTTTTGTTTACCCCGTACAAAGGCAAAATAACGTTACAGCGGTCAGAACTGCCGGAAGGGAACGGTGCCGTTCTTGGAGCGGCTGCACTGGCCTGGCATGAACTCCGACTTTTAACCTAAACCCGTAAGTTCATTGCCACAAAAAGGCACAAGATTCACAAAAAACAGCATGTTATGATGACTGAATATTTAACCTGTTTTGTGATTTCGTTGTATGCCACAACTCACGGATATTCTTTGCGCTTTTTGCGTTTTTTTGTGGCTAACGACTTTTTTATAGGTTTAACGCTCTGCTCCTCTGACCTCCACGGTCACATCATATAACGTACTCCCCCGGCCACCATCGGTCAGGCGCTGCGATGTCAGCGCATTTACTCCGCGGTCGCCGGCGGTAAACTCCCGCCACCAGACCCCTTCAGTTACAACCGTTCCGACAGGTATCCGCTCCGAAATCCGTAGCGTAAAACGTACCGCCCCCCGATCATTGCAGGCGGTCACCACCTGTCCATCGGTGAGACCACGCGCCTCGGCATCAGTGACATTCATCATCAGTTCCATACAGTGTTGTTTCGAACGCAGCTCATCCTGCTCATAAAAACTTGAGTTGAGTGCGAACGGCGTGACCGCCGGCTGCAGACGGAGCGGGAAGCCATCCTGCTCGGCATGGGTTGGTAGCGGGCGCGGTAACGGCTCTGCCTCTCGTACGTTCAGGATCTCAATTTTTGCTGAGGGGGTCAGCCATTTCCGCTTTGGATCGGTGAGCGGAGTCAGCGTTATCGGTTCCCCGCGGCGCAGTTGTTCGGTGATGGCGGCACTCCGCCAAGGAGTTTCTTCTGCAATAAGCTGCTCGATACGCTCATCCGCCGACATGCGGAAAAAGGGCTCATCCCACCCCATTCCGGCTGCCAGCAGAGAGAACACGTCCCAGTTGCTTTTTGCCTCACCTACCGGTGAAATGGCGGCGTTACAGCGTTGGGCGTGGTAGCTGCCGTAGCAGCGATATAGGTCGGGATGCTCCAGTGAGGTGGTGGCCGGCAGGACGACATCAGCATAACGGGCGGTATCTGTCAGGAAGCGCTCATGGACTACCGTGAATAAATCTTCTCGCTCCAGGCCACGAATGACAGCGTTTTGATCAGGCGCGATGGCGGCCGGGTTGGAGTGGTAGACATACAGTGATCGTATCGCAGGACCGGTAAGCTCGGTCAGTGCGGCGCCCAGCTGATTCATGCTGACGATGCGTGTCTCCTTTGCCATGAAGTCCTCACGGATGGTCTTCTGCAGCGGAAATGCCCCTCCGGTGGAGGTGCCGATAAATATTCCCCCCCCCGGTTGTGTCCAGGCTCCGACGGCGGCCGGCAGGCAGCTGATTGTACGCACCGTCATGGCGCCATTGCCGTATCGTGTCAGACCGCTTCCCAGGCGGATAAATGGCGCCTCTGCTCGGGCATATTCCCGTGCCATTCGTTCGATAACTTCAACCGGAAGGCCGCAGATCTCCGACATCTGTGCCGGAGAACAGTCCACCAGAACCTGTGCAGTCAACTCTTCGAAACCACGCACATCGGCGGAAATAAACTGGCGGTCAAGAAGTCCCTCGCGCTCAATGACGTGCAGCATTGCCAGGGCAAGGGCTCCATCACCACCAGGCCGAACAAGAAATACTTCATCAACAGCATCACACGTCGGGGTGTGGTAGGTGTCGATAGCCCACAACCGGGCACCATTTCGCCGGGCAGCCTGGGCATCGCGCATGGCATGGATACTCGTGGCGGCGGCATTGATGCCCCACAAAATCACTAGGTCACTTTGCTCGGCTTCAGCTGGCTCCATTGCAGGGGTGTCCCCCATAAGCGCCCTCCAACCGGCATCCTTTGCGGGTGAGCAGATGGTGCGCTCCAGACGCGACGCTCCCAGCTTATGAAAAAAAGCATGTCCGGCATTGCGCTGGACCAGTCCCATTGTTCCGGCGTATGAGTAGGGAAGGATCGTTTCTCCTCCGTGGGTGGTGATCAGCTCCTGCCAGCGGGTGCAGATCAGCGTGATGGCGAGATCCCAGGAGATTGGCTCAAATTCTCCGCTCCCCTTGTTTCCAATCCGCCTGAGCGGTGTCGTCAGCCGCCTTGGTGAGTGGACAGTCTGTTCGTAATGGTTCATTTTTGAACAGAGCAGTCCGCGTGTAACCGGATGGTCCGGATCGCCGCTGACACTAATGGTACGATCATTTTCAACAGTAACTAAAAGCCCGCAGGCATCAGGGCAATCGTACGGGCAGACAGAACGGATTGTTTCGGGCATGACAGAATCCCCTTGCTCATGAAATTTGAGGTAGTGTACCTGATTTCAAAAAACATTTGCAGATGAAATCGTTTTGGTGCGATAACCAGACAAGACTTTACCCTGAGAGGTTACCATGACACAACAGCCTGAAATCCTGCACTACGCCGTCTCCGTGGTTGGCAAAGACCGCCCCGGCATTGTGGCCGCCATTACGGAGGGGCTTTTTAACCTCGGCTGTAATATTGCTGATTCCAGTTGTACGATGCTGGCTGGTGAGTTTGCCATGATCCTGATCGTTTCGCTGAAAAAACCGTACAGCAAATC
>CAIRND010000532.1 GCA_903879825.1 uncultured Geobacteraceae bacterium | reverse complement strand
GCCGCCGCAGAATCCATCGGTGCCAATCCACTGCTTGCCAGGGTAGCAGCCTATTATCACGATATCGGCAAGGCATCTAAGCCTCTTTATTTTATAGAAAATCAGGCTGGTGAAGAAAACCGCCATGATAAACTTACTCCCAGTATGAGTGCGTTAATCCTGATATCACATATCAAGGACGGTGCTGAACAGGCGCGAGAAAACAGACTGGGACAGCCAATAATTGATATTCTCCGCCAACACCACGGTACCGCGTTGATAAAGTTTTTTTACGAGCGCGCCAAAAGTCAGGCGGCATTGAACGGTCAGACGGTTGAAGAAAAAGATTTTCGATATCCCGGTCCGAAGCCACAGACGCGTGAGGCTGGCATCGTCATGCTGGCAGATTGTGTCGAAGCGGCCTCTCGTACTCTGGTAAATCCGACTCCCGATCGCATTCAGGGGCTGGTGCAAAAGCTGATTAACAATGTATTTATCGATGGCCAACTGGATGAATGCGAGCTGACCCTAAAGAATTTGCATGAAATTGCCAAGAGTTTTACCGGTATTTTAAACGGTATTTTTCATCACCGTATTATTTATCCGGAGCCGGCCGATAAGGGGGGTGACCGTTCCAGAAGATCGGAAGCCCGAGATCATAATAAAGCGGAACATGGGGTAGAAACGCATGTTGATACTGTTAAACAATCGCCAGAGGCGCCACCACTTCAAGAGTCAGCAGTTAAAAAAAGTAGCGGCGAAAATCTTAAGCGCCTTGGGATGTCCTGAGGGGACTGAACTCTCTGTTTCAATCGTCGGCGACCGCTCGATGAGAATCGTTAATAGGGAGTATCTTGCCAAAGATCGTCCGACCAACGTGATTTCATTTTCACTGCAGGAAGGGGAGTGCAGCGGGATAAATCCTGATGCTCTGGGAGATGTTATAATATCGGCTGACACGGCGGCGCGGGAAGCCGAAGACGGTGGTATTACTTTCTTTGAGCGCCTGTCATTCCTGCTGTTGCATGGCATTTTACATCTATGTGGGTATGATCATGAACGAAGCGGTGAGGTTGAAGCAGAAAAAATGCAGCAGAAGGAGCAGCAACTATTCAAGATTCTGAAGAAGGAAGGGTTGTTAAGCCCAGCCGGTTTATAGAGTCTGCCAACTGTGCCGTTGAAGGAATCCTGCATGCCGTCCACACTGAAAGGCACATGCGTATTCATTTCATTGCGGCTATTGTTGTATTACTGGCAGCTTTGTTTCTTAAAGTCAGCCCGCTGGAGTTTGCGCTGCTCGCGCTTTCGATCCTGTCGGTGCTGTGCGCCGAGATGTTTAATACTTCGGTAGAGGCGGTTGTTGATCTGGTCTCTCCCGGATATCATCCGCTGGCTAAAGTAGCAAAAGATACGGCTGCCGGAGCCGTTTTGATTACGGCCTGTGGTGCTGCCATCATGGGGTACCTTATTCTTGCTAAATATATTCTGCCGCGCTACGGGGAGATTCTTGCGATGTTTGGTACTGCGTCAGACATAGGTACCGTCGTCTCGGTACTGATTGTGGTTATAATTGTTGTCATTGTTAAGAGTGCAACGGGTACCGGTACCCCGCTTCGCGGAGGACTCCCGAGCGGACACGCTGCGGTAGCGTTTTCAATTGCCACGGCGGTTTCACTTAATACCATCGATCCGCTTATCTCTGTACTTTCACTCTCACTGGCATTGATGGTAAGTCACTCGCGACTGCTGATGAAAATTCACACAATGAGTGAAATAATAATCGGAGCCTGTATTGGTTCCGGGATTACACTGATGGTTCTGCAACTTTTTAAATGGTATGCGTAATTACCTCGGAGGAGCTTCGAAATGAGAAAGCGAATCAAAGAAATTATTGAGCAGGGTGTCGGTACGGCACCCTGCTCTTTTTCGGGATGGGTGCGATCAGTCCGATCGGCAAAAGAGATCTGCTTCATAATCCTCAATGACGGTTCAAATGTTGATGGCATCCAGGTGGTGGCTGATTCCACTGTGCCGGATTTCACCCAGATCTGCCGTGTGGGAACGGGTGCGGCACTCACCGTGTCAGGAACTCTGGTTGAATCACCCGCCTCCGGTCAGAAAATGGAACTGATGGCGCGCACTATTGAAATAATTGGTCATTCAGATGCTTCCTATCCCCTCCAGAAAAAACGCCACACATTTGAGTATCTACGAACTATCTCCCATTTGCGCCCCCGCACCAATACATTTGGGGCCGTTTTTCGTCTAAGATCCCGGCTTGCCCAGGCGATTCACCGCTTTTTTTCAGAGCACAATTTTCTGTACGTAAATACCCCTCTCATTACGGCGAGCGACTGTGAAGGTGCTGGCGAATTGTTTCGTGTCACGACACTCGATGCTGCAGATCCCCCCATCCTGGCTGGAAAACCCGATTTTAATCAGGATTTCTTTGGTCAAAAAACCGGTTTGACCGTGAGCGGCCAGCTTGAAGGAGAGCTTTTTGCTCTTGCTTTTGGCGATATTTATACGTTTGGGCCGACGTTCAGAGCGGAAAATTCCAACACCGCGCGGCACGCTTCCGAATTTTGGATGATCGAACCGGAAATGGCGTTTGCCACGCTGGCAGACAATGCTGATTTAGCAGAAGAATTTATCAAGTATCTCTGCCGTTTTGCCCTTGATGAGTGTGGTGATGAAATGGCTTTTTTTGACAAACATATTGAGAACGGTCTGTGTGAGCGCATAGCCAAGGTGGCAGAGGCTGATTTTGCCCGGATGGAATATAGTGAAGCGATTGAGCGGTTGCAAGATTCGGGAGTAACATTTGCCTATCCGGTGGAGTGGGGTCTGGATCTGCAGACAGAGCATGAACGCTATATCACTGAGCAGATTGTCGGAGGCCCAACTTTTATCCTCAATTATCCAAAGGATATCAAGGCGTTTTACATGAGGCAAAACAATGATGGCCGTACCGTTGCAGCCATGGATCTGCTCGTGCCGAAAATAGGTGAAATTATTGGTGGTAGTCAGCGTGAGGAGCGCCTCGATCGTCTCGAAAGCCGGATGGTTGAGATGGGTATCGCTCAGGATTCACTCTGGTGGTATCTGGATAGCCGCCGCTGGGGAAGTTGTCCGCATGCCGGTTTCGGTCTCGGCTTTGAGCGACTGGTTATGTACCTTTCCGGAATGGAAAATATACGTGATGTAATCCCCTTTCCTCGTACGCCACGTCACTGCGAGTTCTGATAATACATATCGTGTGCAGAACCGATAAATCTTGAAACTCTGGTATGCTTCGGTGTATAAACACTGCTTCCCTACGGTCCGTACCGTACACCATGACACTTGAATATACCTGTTCGTATGCCTCTTTAATTGCCGCTTCAGATGTGTTGGCACATTAATCAACCTGTATTGCTGGAGTTTGTGTGAAAATATGTTCGCTGGCGAGTGGCAGCAAGGGCAACTGTCTCTATCTTGAAACAGGGGAGACCCGTGTTCTTATTGATGTCGGACTGTCATTGCGCGAAACAGTACTGCGTATGGAAGAGGTCGGAATTGATGCTTCTGGCATTCATGCGGTACTGGTTACACATGAGCATATTGACCACATCAGGAGTGCCGGTTCCTTTGCACGCAAGTTCAATGTGCCGGTTTTTGCCAGTCATATGGTCAACTCCAAATCAGATAAATACTTCAAAAAGACTCAGGTAAACGAGTTTGACTCCGGTTCTGCTTTTACGTTCAGGGATGTTCACATTGATCCGGTTCCGATTACTCATGACAGCTGTGACCCGGTTGGTTTTGTTATCGAATCCCGTGAAGGTCGCGCTGCTTCCGTGACTGACTTCGGTATTGTCACGCGCCTGGTAACCGAAAAACTGCGCGGCTGCCGATTTCTTAACTTAGAGTCGAATCACGACGTCGATATGCTGATGAATGGCCCGTACCCATGGGAGCTAAAGCAGCGTATCAAGTCCCGCCATGGACATATATCCAATGAGGAATCACTGGCACTGCTGCATGAGCTTGCCCATGATGGCTTGGAAATTTTGGTAATGGCGCATCTGTCCGAGGTGAACAACCACCCGGAGCATGTGGTACGTTCCACGGATTCGTTCCTGCGGGATCAAAATGTCTGTGCGCCGCAGATTGTCATTGGGGATCAGTATAAGGCAAGTTCTCTCATGGAAATCTGACCGTAGTGGAGGTTGAATATGGGAAATACCGCGCGAAAAATGGAGCCGTACACCTACCAGCAGTATAGCCATTGTCAGGATGATCAACGGATGGAGATTATTGACGGCATAATCTACGATATGTCGCCATCGCCAACGGTGAAGCATCAGCGTATTGTGATGGCGTTTAGTGCAGTCATGTACAGTTTTTTTAAGGGAAAGCAATGCACTCCGTTCATTGCACCCATGGATGTCGTGCTGGATGACATCAACGTGGTTGAGCCGGATGTCTTCGTGGTCTGCGATCAAGCCAAAATCACCGAGAAGAACATCAAAGGTGCGCCTGACCTGATCATTGAAGTGCTGTCGCCGTCCACCAGTGTGAAGGACCGCCGGGAAAAGAAGCATCTCTATCAGCAACACGGGGTGCGAGAGTACATCATCGTCAACCCGCTGGACGAAACGGCAGAGCGGTTTTTACTCGGTGAGAGCGGAAGATATGGTGAATCAGATATTTTTGGCTGGCACGATGCTTTCGCTTCAAGGATTTTTCCTGATTTAATATTTCATCTGCGGGTGATTTTTGAAAAGGAAGATGCGGAATATGTGGCTGACGCCAATGTGCCGGAATGGCTTGCTGAAAAACTGAAACAATCCGGTGTGTTGTAATAATATTTATAAACAAAACAGATAAAAAAGGAGCTTTAGAAAATGATTGAACGCTATTCCCGCCCTGAAATGACCCGAATTTGGACCGCTGAAAACCGCTTTCGTATCTGGCTTGAAATAGAGACACTGGCCTGTGAAGCTCAGGCTGAACTGGGTGTTATCCCCAAAGAGGTTGTACCGGTTATTCGTGCCAGGGGGAATTTTGATATTGCCCGGATCGATGCTATTGAGCTTGAGGTCAAGCATGATGTCATCGCTTTCCTGACATCAGTCTCTGAACATGTCGGCCCTGAAGCCCGTTTTATCCACCAGGGGATGACTTCATCAGATGTTTTGGATACCTGCCTGTCGGTACAGCTTGTTCAGGCCGCTGATGAACTGCTGGGCGATCTGGATCTGCTGCTGGAATCACTCAAAATACGTGCTCTTGAGCATAAAGATACCGTCTGTATCGGCCGCTCCCACGGGATTCACGCCGAACCGGTTACTTTCGGGCTCAAACTGGCGTCATTTTATGCCGAGATGCAGCGCAATCGGGTTCGCCTGCTGGCTGCACGTGAGAATATCGCCACCGGTGCTATTTCCGGCGCGGTTGGCACCTTTGCCAATATCGATCCGTATGTGGAAGAGTATGTGTGCGAAAAGATGGGACTCAAGCCGGAGCCGGTATCGACTCAGGTTATTCCGCGCGATCGCCATGCCGAGTTTTTCTGTACTCTTGCCATTATCTCATCATCCATGGAGCGTATCGCCGTGGAGGTCCGCCATCTGCAGCGCACAGAAGTTCTGGAAGCGGAAGAGTTTTTCAGCAAAGGGCAGAAAGGTTCTTCTGCGATGCCGCATAAACGTAATCCTATTCTGTCCGAGAACCTGACCGGGCAGGCCCGTTATATTCGTTCCCTCTGTATTCCCGCCCTTGAAAATGTGGCCCTGTGGCATGAACGGGATATTTCCCATTCGTCGGTTGAACGATATATTGCTCCGGATGCGACCGTAGCGCTTGATTTCTCCCTGCGCCGCCTGAATGGTCTGATTCGCAACCTGGTGGTCTATCCCGATAATATGCTGAGAAACCTCAATCAGATGAAAGGTCTGGTGTTCTCCCAGAAAATTCTGCTCGATCTGACCCAGGCCGGCGTCTCGCGCGAAGATTCGTACCGTCTGGTACAGCGCAATGCTATGAAGGTATGGGAGCAGGGTGCTGATTTCCAGACAGAACTGCTTGCGGATCAAGAAGTTGTCGGGGCACTCGGTGAGGACAAAATTCGTGAGTCGTTTGACCTGAGTTACCATCTCAAACATGTAAATACAATTTTCAAGCGAGTGTTTGGTGAATAGTTTTATCGGCTTCATACAAGGGTTTCTGCAGTCCCGGGAAGGTGACGGTTTTCTGCTGTTCTGGTCGAAAGAAATCCTGGGAGCATTGCTTATTCTTGTCCTGTTCTGGGTGCTGTCGCATCTGGTCGTTATGGCTCTTACCACGTGGGGGAAACGTCTGACGGACTTTACCGCCACGGATCTGGACGATCGTGTGTTACAGCGGGTTATTCCGTACGTATCACGATTATTCATTATACTCGGAATATATCTGGCAATTCGCTCACTGCCGTTGCATGAAAAACTGGTAGTTATCGCTTCCGGAATTATCTACATCATCCTGGTTGTGATCGTCTGTAACCTTATCTATCACGCTCTTGACGAGCTGCTGAAATGGTATGTGTCAAGTCAGCAGGATACCTCCGGCGCAATTATGTCGCGTCAGATGATGCCGGTTGCTGAGAAAATCGTGTCACTTTTTCTGATGGGTGCCGCACTGATAGTGATACTCAAGCATTTCAACTACGATATATTCTCGCTCGTCACCGCTCTGGGTATTGGTTCGCTGGCGATAGGAATGGCGGCAAAAGATACGCTGGCCCATATGATATCCGGTTTTACTATCATGCTCGATCGCCCGTTTCGCATCGGTGACCGTATTCAGTTGGTTGGTGGTCAGACTGGTGACGTGGCGGATATCGGCCTGCGGAGTACCAAGATAAAGACTTTGGATAACCAATTGCTGATTATTCCCAATTCTGATCTCTGTAATACCATGCTGACAAACCAGGCTTTTCCGAACAGTCGGGCGAAAGGGCGTATCAATATCGGCGTGGCGTACGGCAGCGACGTCGATCAGGTGAAACAGCTATTGGTTGCTACCGCGAGCGAAGTAGAGGTCGTGCTGGTTGATCCGGTTCCCGAGGCATTTTTAGTTAGTTTTGGTGATTCTGCCCTCAATATGGCGCTCTTTTTCTGGGTTGAAGAGTACAGCACCCTATTTGCCATCACCGATAAAATTAATACACTTATTCTCAAGCGCTTTGATGAACACTCTATTGAAATTCCATTTCCGACAAGAACGGTCAAACTGGAAAAGTCATAAATTGCGTCAGACCTGTGTCACGGTTTACAAACCATTTCAAAGGAGGAAGCACCAATGAGAAAAAAAATGTCAATGCTGCTTGTCACAGCGTTCGTGTGTCTCAGTGCCGGAGCCGTTTCAGCTGCGGAAGAAGCCACTGGGGTACTGCCAGCCACAATGGAAAAATATAAAATGGCTCGCATAAAAGTTGAGGCGCTGACCGGAACAGTCGTTGCTCAGCGAGCTCCGGAAATTGTTGAGGAGGCAGGGAAAAGTATCGCTGCTGCTCAGGAAGGGATGAAATCCGGCAGCGACAAGCTTACATACGAGTCAGTGGAAAAGGCTTTACTTCTAATCAATTATGCACAAGTCATAGCGGTCGAACGTGGTGCGGAAGAAAAAACTGCTGCCGCCAAGGCGGAACTTGAAAAACTGGAGCAGCGTCTCGTTGATGTTTTGGCCGGAAAGGAGGGAAACTGACATGAAAACAATTCGTTATGTATGTATTATGTGTGCCGTGTGTGTTTTAAGTGTGACCTCTTCCTTTGCCGCAGATCCGCTGCCTGATTATATTCTCAAAGCACAATCCCTCGTTGGGCAGGCTAATGCCAAGTCCGCCGGATTGAGCGATTTTTCCGATGCGGTGCTTATCGGCCAGAACTATCTGCGTAGTGCCGAAACTGAATACAAGAAAAATTTGAGCTGGGGCAAGGTTGAATTGAAGGCCGAACCGACGGTGCGTTATTATGCTGATATGGCCCGCATTCAGGCCTCTATCGTACTGTCGCAGATCGGAAAAATAGAGCAGGAGAAAGAACTGCTGAGGCTGGATGGTCTTGTTAATGAGGTAAAGGCAAAGCTTAAAGTTTTTGATGATAAAACTGCGGCTATTTCTGCCATGAAGGCTGAACTGGTTAAACGCGATACAACTATCGCAGACCTGAAATCATCGTCTGCTGAGTTGAAAAAGCAGATTGATGCGAAACAGTCAGAAATTGGGCGCTTAACCGCTACTATTACATCACTTACTTCGAACCTCTCGCTAAAGGCAACAGCACTGGCTGCGGCCGAGGAAAAAAATGTAAAGGGATCTGAAGAGCAGAAAGTAAAGCAGTTGACCATTATCGCCCTTGAGCAGAAAATCGCCGAAGCAGCGAAAAATCTGGATGCTTCTCGAGCAGAAACTGCCCGTCTGCGCGGAGAAATTGCGACACTTGCCGCTCAAAAAGGCGCGGCTGAAAGTCAAAGTCAGGAACAGATTCAGTCACTTAAAAGATCACAGGAGTTTGTCACCGAGGTGGGTAAGCTTGGTGGCGTTATTAAGACCGGCTCTGATAATATGACGGTGATATTTGTGCGGTCCGCCATTATCAAGGCTCCCAAAAATGACAGCCTCACCTCAGAAGGTGATGCAATTGTCGGACGAGTAACGGGACTGCTGAAAAGTTACCCTGAGTTCCGTGTGAAATTGAAGGTGCATGGTTTTGGTCAGCCGTCTAAAAATGAGGATGCATCTGCCACCGACCGAATGGCTCGCCTGATCCGCGAAGCGCTGGTAGAGAAAGGAAATCTTGATCCGGCGACGGTTGAAGCGCTTGGTGCCGGATCCTCTGAACCAATTTATCAAAAAGGCAATGCTGAAGGAAATAAGCGGGTTGAAATAACTTTTATTAAAAAGTAGCATTGAAGACATAATTTAAAACGATAGGATGTGTATTCACAATGCCAAACAGAATTGAAGTAGCACTTAAACCTGGCGTTATTGACGCCCGAGGCGAACGGATTAAGCGTGAGATAGAGCATTTTCTCCATCTTGAAGTTGAAGAGGTGCGCACCCTTGACGTCTATACGCTCGATACGAGCCTAACCACAGATGAACTGGAACGGGCGGCTGCCGGACCTTTCAGTGATCCGGTAATTCAGGATTGGGCTATTGATTCGCCACTCGCGGCCGGTTTTGATGTTGCCGTGGAAGTCGGGTTTCGTCCCGGTGTGACTGACAATGTCGGCCGTACTGCACGCGAAGCGGTTGCCTATCTGGTTGGACGAGCCTGCGATGCTGGCGATGGGGTCTATTACTCCGTGCAGTATTTGCTGAAAGGTAATGTTTCTGTCGCAGACGTTGAAAAAATTGCGACCGGGCTTCTTTGCAATACTCTCATCCAGCGTTTCAGTATCCTTTCCGCTGCTGACTTTGCGGCCAAAGGCGGCTTTCCCGCCTATGTGCCACGTGTAGGGGCAATTCATGAATTGCCCCTACAGAATAATGTGCAGGAAATAAATCTGGAAGTTTCAGATGAAGAGCTGATGCGTATCAGTAAGGACGGGGTGCTGGCATTGACTCTGGATGAGATGCAGATCATTCAGGGGCATTACCGTGATGCGCAGGTCTTAAAAGAACGTCAAAAATACGGTCTCGGGTCTCAGCCTACTGACGTTGAGCTTGAGTGCCTGGCTCAGACCTGGTCCGAACATTGTAAACATAAAATATTTGCCGGTACCGTGCAGTATGAAGATGAGAATGGTGTAAAACAGGAGATCAAATCTCTGTTTAAATCGTTCATCCAGCGCACGACGAAAGATGTCCGCGAACGGATGGGAGATAAGGATTTCTGTCTTTCTGTTTTTAAAGACAACGCCGGTGTTATTAAATTTAATGACACCCACTCATTGGTCTTTAAAGTTGAAACCCATAACTCCCCATCAGCCCTGGATCCATACGGTGGAGCGCTAACCGGTATTGTGGGGGTTAATCGCGATCCGTTCGGTACCGGTATTGGATCGAAACTGATCTTCAATACGGACGTTTTTTGTTTTGCCGACCCGTTCTATGTCAAACAGCTCCCTTCACGTCTGCTGCATCCACGCCGCATTTATGAAGGCGTCGTTGAAGGGGTCGAACATGGCGGCAACAAAAGTGGTATTCCTACTGTCAACGGCTCGCTGGTTTTTGATGACCGTTTTGCCGGTAAGCCGCTGGTGTTTTGCGGTACTGCCGGGCTGATGCCTGCCATGGTCAATGGCAAGCCAGCGCATGAAAAATCGATCAACCCAGGCGACCTGATTGTTATGACTGGTGGCCGAATCGGTAAGGATGGTATTCATGGCGCTACTTTTTCGTCAGAGGAACTCAACGAAAACTCGCCGGTAACGGCGGTGCAGATTGGCGACCCGATTACCCAGAAGAGAATGTTCGACTTTTTGATCCGGGCGCGAGACAAGGGCCTCTACCGTTTTATTACTGATAACGGTGCCGGTGGCTTGTCTTCCTCAATCGGTGAGATGGCCGGTGAGTGTGGCGGTTGCCGGATGGATCTTGCCAAGGCACCACTTAAATATCCAGGTCTGAATCCGTGGGAAATTTTGATTTCCGAAGCTCAAGAGCGGATGTCATTGGCCGTTCCACCTGAGCAGATCGATGAATTTCTTGCCATGGCTGTGCGCTTTGGCGTGGAGGCAACAGTTCTCGGTGAATTTACCGATAATGGCGTGTTCCATATGCTCTATGGCGAGCAGACGGTTGCCTGGCTGCCGATGGAGTTTATGCATGAAGGGTTGCCGCCAATGCAGTTGCCGGCCAAGTGGAACCCGCCTATTCATGATGAGCCGGTTTGTGAAGTGAAAGCGGATTATACCGATGATGTGAAACAGCTGCTGTCATCCTTAAACGTCTGCTCGAAGGAATCGGTTGTACGGCGCTATGATCACGAGGTTCAGGGTGGTTCTGTTGTTAAGCCATTCACCGGCGTAGCCAACGATGGCCCTTCCGATGCCGCGGTTGTCAGGCCGATTCTCGATTCGTTTGAAGGCGTGGTCACTGCACACGG
>CAIRND010000531.1 GCA_903879825.1 uncultured Geobacteraceae bacterium | reverse complement strand
GGCAAAAGCAAAGTCCGCTAAGGTAAAGATGGCGCCGCCATGTACCGTTTTGGCACCGTTAAAGTGATACGGCTCAATCTTCATGCTCGCTTGAGCCCACCCTGCGGTAACATCAAGAAGTTCTATGCCGACATGGCGGGCAAACAAGTCCTGGTCTGAGAAAAACTGCTTTATTTTATTCATGGGGTATCCTAATACAAATATTTTTGAAACCCGGAAAACGCCTTCCCTATTTCACCAGCAGATTGTCCCAGGTCGGCAACAGCATCTTGAATCGAATCATGATACTTGAGCTTCAGTAGCGGCGTTAATTTAGCCTGGTCAAGCTCTTCCACGCCGATGACTTCGTAATGAGACAGGTTGACAATAGTTCGGGTCGCTGCTGTTCTTCATACGCGGGCGGCGGGTCGGCTCCGCCTTTGGGCTGGGTACGGACTGCACCAGACGCAGCAGGGTTTCAGCAGTGGCAACGTCGGTAAAATAGTTTTTACCATCAGCGGCAGGCAGTTTCAGTCGGTGACAATTTGTCACCGACTGATTTCCTTCCTTTTCCAGCCGTTCTTTCAGCTTGTTCCAATACTTGCGAGCAGTCTGATAATCCGTCTGCTGGGTCAGCACCCGAATAATATCAATTACAGAGAACCACCAGATTTCAGTTTTGTCATCATAGATGCGGCGGATTTCCGTGTCTTCAAAGAAAGTGGATTTTATTTGCATGGTGCGGCTCCTTTTCAGTTGGTTACAATTTGTAACCGACTGGCTTTTTCAACTGGTAACAGTTTGTTACCAGTTACCCCGTGAAAGCTTTGACGACAAATTTCCGGTTAACCGGAAATGGGGATAACCTGCTGATAAATAGCAAAGCATGGTCTCGAAAAGCATCAATTTTTGTCCCATTTCTATCATAACCGCCCCGTGAAGGCCTGATCGAGGAGTGACTTTTTCAGTGCGTCAAGTGCGGCGAGTTTTTGCTGGTAGATGGATTCGAGGTGTTGGGTTTCTTCACTAACAGCTTTGAGTTTTACTACAACTGTCCGCTGCTGTGCCAGTGGTACACACGGAACTTGAAATCCGCGTAGCACTTTTAGTGAAACAGTTTTTTGAGCAGTTCCCGTAGCACCATCATTCGCCTGTTTCAATACTTGCGGCGACATAAGAAGATAGTAAAGCCATTCACTGTTTACCTCTGCTTTTCTCTATGCAATCAGCATCTCCGCGTGAGTCAGATTTACCTTCAGTTCCAATCCTGGGAAACCGCCCATCGCCAGTCAATATCTGCATCTGCTGAATGGCAATCTGGTTGAGCCACATGCCGAATTCAAAGGCGATATCTTTGTGGGCATAGGTGCCACCGTATCTGCCAGTGGTCGCTTTTATGCCGATAGCATTGGTCTTTTCAACCCATTCTTTAACACTTACTTTATAGCTGTTTAAGCCGGCCTGACTTGCAATTGTGGCGAATCCGCCATAATTAAAATTCGGGTTGTAAACTCTTTCCCAAATGCCGAGAAACTCGACCGTGTTTCTGTTCCTCAGCCAATCTGAAATAAAAAAATCACCGTCTTTTGCCTTCAACATATCAGTCAAGGAGATGAAATCCTCATTCTCAACCTTGAGAATACGAATATCAGTTCCAATTACCTGGATTTTAGCCATGGGAAACCTCCGCGCCCGTCAGCAATAACCTGATATTCGCCAATACTTCTGCACTCTCTGCATCCAGCGCGGCAATCTCGCCCATTATATCCAACGGACTGCGGTGAACGACTTCCTCTCCACCATCAGGGTTCTTTATCTGGCCGATCTTGTAAATGGTTCATCAAGGAGGTAGCAGTACGCCTTTCCCTCCAGTTCAGCCTCCATAGCCTTATCCTGCTCCAGTCCGTCCAGATATTTCAGGAATAGCAACCAAGATGTCTGTTCTGCGTAATCCAATTCACTGGCACAACCGGCTTCTTTCCGTAGTGCGTCGTCGATATTTTTGAATGCCTGTTCAAACATGGGGGTTCCGATCCGGTTATCTGATTTGAGTGTACGTTGAAAGGGATAAATTATCAGGCGTACCCATATCAGATAACAGACATATAAGCCATTGGAAAGGCACGTTATTAAATGTTTGCATACGTTACGTTATCTTTTTAAAAATAAATAAGCACTTATTATAGAGATGGGCTTCAAAGGAAGTAATGCAAATAAAGAAAGGCGCATTCCGTGAGGAAGTACGCCTTTTAAATGTGTTGTAACAGCAGATGGTTGGACAGTAACTTTATGCCGCCTGTCGATCCTGCCACTCGTGATGCTCTTCAACAGGCTCAAAGATCCATTCTTTGATATTCTCCTGTATCCAGCTTTTCAGGAGTGATCTAATGGTTGTCTGCTGCCGTATAGCCTCCATCTTGAGCATTCCGAAGTGTCGTTTCGAAATGGTAATGGTAACGGGATGAGGTTATGGAATGGATCAATACACGGGCAGCATTATAAACCAAAACTGAAACACCAAAACCACTGTGGCGATGACCTTCTTGGTCATCGCCACCTTTTTTTGCTGCATTTTTTTAGCAGGTTCAAAATTCCAATCGAGAGCTAAAAGGATACGGTAGAGGATACGGCAAACAAAATTGGGCTATGTCAGCTGACATAACCCATTGAATTTTATTGGTCGGGATGACAAGAAT
>CAIRND010000530.1 GCA_903879825.1 uncultured Geobacteraceae bacterium | reverse complement strand
TCGATGTTTCTCTACGAGGTCGACGAATGGATTAAACGCGCTTGCTAACTCTCCTAACCGCCGACGCATTCTTTCTTCTTCTTGTTCACTTGGGTCAACCATGTCAAGAGTTGGCCTTAGTGATAAAGCCTTCTTTTTTACATCAACTAGATTGGCCCAGATTTCCTCATATATTTTAAATTCTTTTTCAAACTGCACCTTGTGGATGTGAATGTCTTTGTCGAGTTCAGACTGTAGTAGCTTCATAGCTTTGTCTAATTCAGATTGTACATTTTTGAGATCCTCTTCTGACGTCTTTTTGTATATCTGAATTGTTTTGTTGACCCATATTTTTCCAAGAGCCGAAGCAAGACCAATCAAAACTACAGATACACCTCCGAAAGGGGAAAACAATATTCTGAGGAATTCATCGAGCATTTTCACTCCAGATTAACGGAAACACCATCGCACTTTTTGCACAACTGAATTATTCCACGGCTTTGCCGGGGAATAATTACTTTTATTTTGATGGGTTGCATAGGTAGTATAGTTTGCCAACTCCGCCAAAATCTGCTTCGTCGAATAACTCGCAGTTAGAAACTGATTTCGGCTTTTCGGGAAAAGTTTCGATGGTTGTTCCATCAAACGTCATAAAACATTTCATTTTGAGTTTTTGGTATCCATCGCGGTCAAAACCTGTAGCGACCGCAAATGTGTTTTGACATTCTCTAGCAATTTTAAGATTTTCTGTTGTGCGAGGGACTTTAATCGCCTCGTATGAGCTGATACATCCATTTAGAAATAAAACCGAACATCCTATTACAACAGTCCGTAAATAAAACATAATCTCTCCTCCTTTTTATTGGCTTAACGGGGTGAGCCTTCACCTGCCGGTTCTTAGGGCAGGTGCAAGGCGTTGGTTATACCTGCCTTTTCGGTTTTTAGGCTTGTATATCCTCACTCCTCAACATCCCTACGGGGAGCAAAAGGAGATAAAAGCAAATGGTAAACATGTCTAAGCTTTGCTGGGTACTTCGATCCACTTTGTTTCTTCGCTCAAAATTAGATACTTATATCCGAGTCCGAGTATTTCGCGAGTTACCTCAGCCAGCCCGTTCAAATTATTTTCTAGCGAAATCAGCAGAACATTTTCTCCGAGCAGTTGAATGTCTGTATTTTTACTGGCTAGGGCTGAGAGATTGGCTGTTGCACCTCTCCATTTTTGCTCGTTCTGGTAAATATCTGTGTTCGGCTTTTCTACGGCAAAAATAATGGTTGTCATGATTTTACTCCTTCCGTTTGCATTGTTATTTTCTTTATTTTTGAGATTCTGAAATACATGACTAGCAAAGACATGAACCCAAAAAACAGCCAAGTGACTAAATCGTAGTTGGAGTTATTCATGGTTGCATTCGCTTTAGCTACGGCGTTACCGAGTGATAAAAAGATAAACCAAGGAATCCAATTGTATTTTGACTCAACGTATATTTGTCCCCATGCCGGGGCGAAGAGGCACAAAGTAAAACCTATTGCGTATCTATGCGGCCATTTCTCTCGAAGTAAAAAGACCGCCACGATTGCAACTAAGGTTTTTCCGAGGGCAAAAGTCAAAGCACCACTGTCCATTATAAATTCCTCCTTTTCTTGGGGGTATAACATGTTATTGACCAGTTCACGCGCGCACGCGTGAACTGGTCATCCACCTAAATATAACATTTATCCAGTAACAGCTTTCACTCGCTTAACAATCCCAATCTGAAAAGCTTCTTGGCTAAATTATAGATATCAACTTTGTCTCCATCACGACGAATACCAACGGCTACAATAACGACAACAATATCGTTACCTCTGATCTGATAAATTATGCGGTAACGTTGCTGAGCAGCCCTTATACTGCGAAACCCTGCTAATTCACCCAGCAGTGCCTTGCCCTGTTTTTCCGGGTCTTCAGTCAGACGGTCAATCACCTCTCCTATTTTCTCACGGATGCGTCGGTCGGAAATCTCCGATAAAAGTTTCAATGCTGTTGGTGTAAGCAGAATTTGCCACTTCACAGGCCAAGTTCCTGTTTGGCGTCCTGCCAGGAGATGAGCTTGCCGGAATCAATATCCTGTATGCTCTGGCGTAATTGAGCCATTAGTTCTTTATCCCCCATAACTTCCAGCGTCTCCGAAACCGCCTCGTACAATTCCCAGGGCAACACAGCCAACACCGGCTTACCTCGGCGAGTGATTTCCAGGACATCAAGCTGTCCGTCGTGAAAAAGAGTTTCCGGGAGGGATGTGAGTTGTTTTCGTGCTTCCATAATTGACAATGTCTGTGGCATGGCAACCTCTTTATCTGTACTTATAAAAGTACGTTTAAGCGTGAACTTAGTCAAGCGCGGATTATATTATCGGCTTGGCTTTAACTCCTTGTTGGCCGGTTCACACGCGCACGTGAACTGGTAAATAACCCAAGCGGAATAATATTCCCGATCAAACCCGTCAAACAATACTACCACTCCACCACTCTTCAAGAAACAATTGCCACGGAATAATCCGTATCTCACCGGACAAGCGAGGTTCTCGCTCATTACAGATTAAATACCAGTTAATGCTTTTATGCGGTTCTTATGCTCTTCAACTCGTTCAATAGGTCTGGGTGGTGATCCAGCAACTTGAATAAATTCAGTACAGCCTGGATAGGTTTTGCTTCTCCGCGCTCATACCGGGAGAAAGCGTTATGTCCTCCACCTGTAATTAACGCTGCTTCCTTTTGAGTGAGTTTCAGTTTTTTTCTGATCCTTGCCAGTTCCGCCACCTCTTCAGCGTCTACCTTATCGCGAAAGGCTTTCCAGGTTATTTCCTCTCGCTCATCGTAAGTGGGAAAGCCATCATGGCAATGATCACAGAAAGCACCCACTGTCGTGAACTCATATTCACGTCCCCGGTATTCCAGAGTTTTCTTCTGGCTTCCTTCCTGTAGTGTGCCCTCTGAGCATAGCGGGCATTGTTTAGTATCCCATTTTGATTTCATTGTTACAGCTCCTTGAAAGATATGACAAAATACTCACCGGCTTGCTGAAATTTCACATAAAGTAATTTTTCACGCCACTTTGCATGATAAACATCCTGCCAAATGCGGTGGCTCTGATGTGTGGTCATGCTCTTGTAAAAATCGGAGAATGTAAGCTGAATTATCACAGCAAGAGCTTCACCCCGCGTCATTCCAGCAACTCTGATGCCCTGCTGAGCAGATAGTGTCAAATTCATATCCTCAACACAAATCATCTGTCCAAGGATTGCCTTGAGATCGTAATGCGGTCGCCGTTTTTCCATAATTCAG
>CAIRND010000529.1 GCA_903879825.1 uncultured Geobacteraceae bacterium | reverse complement strand
GCGTTATTCACCTGCTGTTTCGGGAAAAATCTGGTAAAGTGCCGCTCAACAACTCTACTGAATTAGCCAACATGGACTATTATTTATGCATCATGGCGGAATATACGAAGAAGAAATAGCCGGCAAGGCCTACGACAGGGTTTTGTTACGGCGCTTTGCGCGCTATGTCCTCCCCTATCGCCTGTCAATCTCGATCGTGGTGCTGATTCTGCCTCTGGTTGCCGCCTGCCGCCTGGCACAGCCCTGGATTATCAAGCTGGCGATCGACGGTCACATCATCACCGGAAAACTGGCCGGACTGGAAACCATCGCTCTTGGCTTCCTCGGCATTTTGCTGGGTGAATCGCTTCTCTCTTTTTTAGAGGTTTATCTGTTGCAGACAGTCGGGCAGCGGGTCATGTCGGATATTCGCTCGGAGCTGTATCGCCACGTCATGCATCTGCCGGTTTCCTGGTTTGACCGTGTTCCGGTCGGAAGCGCGGTCACCCGCCTGACCAGCGACATCGAGGTTCTGGGTGAAATGTTCGCCTCGGGCATCATCACCATCATCGGTGATGTCCTGCTGTTGATCGGCATTATCTCCGTCATGCTCTGGATGAATCTGAAACTGTCACTGGTGACCTTCACTATTCTGCCAGTGCTGCTGTACGTCGCGTATACCTTCCGGCGCCGCATGAGAAAATCATTCCGGGAGGTACGCGCCCGCCTGGGGAAAATGAACGGTTTTCTTAACGAATGTATCTCCGGCATCAGCATTATCCAGATTTTCAATCGTGAACGTGATGAAGAGCGCCGTTTCAGCCTACTGAACGCTTCGTACCGCGATGCCAACACGCCAGTCATTTTTTGGGATGCCTCGCTCTATGCACTGGTTGAAGCGCTCTCCTCCATTGCCGTGGCACTGATTATCTGGTACGGCGGCGGGGAAATCATCACGGGCGCCCTGACCTTTGGCGTACTGGTCGCCTTCATTCAGTACATTGAAAAGTTCTTCGCCCCCATCCGGGACCTTTCCGCCAAATATTCAGTCATGCAGGGGGCAATGGCATCATTGGAGCGGATATTTGCCCTACTTGATACACCCGCAAATCAGATACATCAGGGTTCAGAGAATCTTAGCCACGAAAAGGCGCACGATTCTATCAAAACAGAGGTCCCTCTCATAGAATTCCGCAACGTGTCTTTCTCCTATCAGGACGGTAATGACATCCTGAGCGGCTTCAGCCTTACGGTTCAGCGCGGCGAGCGAATCGCTATTGTGGGGGAAAGCGGCGGCGGCAAAACAACCATTACCCGCCTGCTGACACGCTTATATGAAATAGAACGGGGCACGATCCTCTTGCAGGGGGTCGACATCCGCGAGCTTAATCTGGCAGAAGTGCGCCGCCGGGTTGGTGTAGTTTTGCAGGATCCCTGCCTGTTTGCCGGAAGTATCGAGTTCAATATCTGCCTGGGTGATGAGCAGGCCCGGCAGCGGGTGCGGCAGGCTGCGGCGGCGGTTGGTGCAGATCGTTTTATCAACCGGCTGGCACGTGGCTTTGAGGAAGAGGTGCGCGAACGGGGCAGCAACTTTTCCGTCGGCGAAAAGCAGCTGATCTCCTTTGCCCGGGCTGTTGCCTTCAACCCGGAAATACTTGTGTTGGACGAAGCGACCGCCAGCATTGACACCGCTTCAGAGCAAATGATTCAGGAAGGAATCAAAGGGATGATGCAGGGGCGCACCTCGCTGGTCATCGCCCATCGCCTGTCAACTATTCAGGACGCCGACCGCATTGTCACCATTCAGCATGGCATAAAAGTAGAAGAGGGTACGCACGAACAGCTGTTACTGGCAGACGGCATATATTCACGGCTGCATCAGCTGCAGTTCAGCCAACTGTAAACACAATCATCGAACAACTCGAATTGCAACGTATCCGATCAGATCAAAAATGAATCAAAGGCTACTCACACGGAGGCACGGAGAAAGTCAAAATAAAGTCTTTTGGGCTTATCCCAAAGGCTTCATGGTCTTTATTCTGGTTTTCTCTGTGCCCCTGTGCCTCCGTGTGAAACTGGTTTTGAATTTTTGCTTTCATGACCTGAATAGTTACATTGCAACAACAATTAGAAGCTGATATTTTACGTCGAAACGACCTTTCAGGAGTATTCCATGTGCACAACCTGCGGATGTCCCACCACCGACCATAACCATGATCACAAGCATGATCACAAGCATGATCACAAACATGACCATAAACACGACCACAATCATAAGCACGATCACGTCCACGACGACACGCACTCCCACCATCATGATACGGCACACGCCACACGGACAAAAGTCACCATTGAAGAAGATATCCTCGGCAAGAACAACCGCCTGGCAGGCTTTAATCGCGCTCTGTTTAAAGACAAGGGGATTTTTGTACTGAACCTGGTCAGCTCACCCGGTTCCGGCAAAACAACTCTTCTAGAACGGACGTTGCGCGACCTGTCAACTGCCCTGCGCTGCGCCGTCATCGAAGGCGATCAGCAGACTGATAACGACGCCCAGCGTATTGCGGCGACTGGTGTACCTGTGCGTCAGATCAATACTGGTGCCGGTTGCCACCTGGATGCCCATATGATCATGCACGGCACCGATGGCTTTGATATGGACCATCTGGATCTGCTCCTGATCGAAAACGTCGGTAATCTGGTCTGTCCCGCCGCCTTTGATCTGGGTGAACACCATAAAGTTGCCGTTCTTTCCGTCACCGAGGGTGAAGACAAACCACTCAAATACCCACAGATGTTTCACAACTCAACCGTAATGCTGCTCAACAAGACCGATCTACTGCCGCATCTCGACTTTGATGTGGAAAAATGCAAAGAGTACGCACTTCGCGTAAACCCCTCTATTATCATCTTTGAAGTTTCAGCCAAGAGTGGTGAAGGAATGGAGGCGTGGTATCAGTGGCTCAGTAGCGGGGTGAAGAGAGGGTAGAGTACATATTTTTTTGCCGCAGGAACGTAGTACACGAACAGAAGGTAAAATTGTTGGACACGGCCCGATTGCGCACGCAGTTCGGGCCGTGTCATACCACGTGAGATTGTTTGAGTTAATATATTTTTTG
>CAIRND010000528.1 GCA_903879825.1 uncultured Geobacteraceae bacterium | reverse complement strand
GTCTTTGTTAGCCACGTGTGCATAGTAAAGTGCCAGTGCCCAGGAGACAAAAAACTGGGAGAGCGCAAATACATAGCCGAAGTTGATGACACCAATCATCTTGATCTTGAACAGACCGGGTGCATAGGCTGCTCCGATAGGAAGCAGGAAGTAATACACGCTGGAGAATATCCACCAGCCAAAAAGGAACGCCTGTTTTTTGTGGTGAAGTTCTACAAATTTCGGGTTTTTTGCGATTGCTGCCCAGTCATACTTTTTTTCTGCCATTAGTTACTCCTTTCACACAAAGTTATACTGCCAAAACACATTACTTCTCGGTAGATAATTGATGAGTGAAGCCTCCTTTCGTTAGGAATTTAACTCCAGTAATTAAACACATATTCAAGCGGGAATCTTCATATAGCCGAACTTCATGGACAGCTCTTCTGCACCTTCAATCATGGATGGAATAATTTCCTGTTCAAGCCGATCCTGTAGCATCCTGAAAGAGGGGGCAAGCAGGGTCAACGCTCCGACTACTTTACCAGCATAATCTCGAATAACAACTGCAACGGCACAAATACCTTCGCCAAGCCCCCCAAAGTCGACGGCAACACCTTTTCTTCTGATTTCATCCAATTCAATTTCCAGCGATTTAGGATCAGGGATATTACGCTTTTTATTACTTTTGCTACGCAGATCGATGGATGAGACTGATTTCAAAACCTTTCCGGCGGCGTTGGTAAAAAAAGGAAAGCGCTTGCCAACAAGATCAATCGCTTTCACCTGCTGAACCGAATCAACCATATCAAGGAACAAAACTTCGTCATTATTTATGACGGTTATGTAAATAGCTTCGTCCAATTTGCGCGCGAGTTCTTCCATAACAGGATGAGCTAGCCGGATCAGATTCGTGCTTTTCAGGATATGCTGTGCCATTTGAAAAGCCTGCAGACCAAGAGTGTAGGTGCCGGTCAGGTCATCCTTCTCAATAAGGCCTTTATCTTCGAGCGTAGCCAGCAAACGAAAGGCCTTGTTGTGACTTAACTCGAGTTTTCTTTCTATGATTGTTATGGATGGTCTATCTCCATCCTGAGCAAGAGTCTCAAGCAGGTCAATGGCCTTGATAACGGCTTGCACCGAATAGGCACCCTTTTCTCTTGTCATAGTGAATGTCCCTTTAGAATACTATTAAAACAAATACTGTATTACTACTGTATTTAACTATTTATTACGTTGTTATATATTTGTCAATATTTTTTATTTACAGAGAAAATATTATGATTTTAGCTTGCAAATATAGGGTGTTAAAATAATAATTTTGATTAAATCGGTTGGTTATTAAATAATTATTTTGTTTATTTTAGTCGATTTCTGTCACGTATAACTAGCTGTCTGTGGGTATGTTTGATTTGTATGATCGTTCTTGTAAATATTTTCATGAAATATGGGCGGGAAAGTATGCGGATTAATAAGGCTGGAATATGATGAGGTGCTATTTACTTTTGCGTGTGAAACACTGTGGATATACGGCTTTGTGACTTGGTGCGGGGAGTTACCATGCATTTTTTATGGCATTTAGAAGAATGTTATCGTTTCACACGTGGGTCAAGTGCATCTCTGATGCCCTCTCCCAGAAGATTGTAAGCCAACACCGTAATCAGAATAGCTAATCCGGGGAAGAGCGACAACCACCAAGCAAATTCGATGTAATCTTTACCAGAGGTAAGGATATTACCCCAACTTGGCGTCGGTGGCTGTACACCGATGCCAAGAAAAGATAAAGCAGACTCAGTCAGGATGGCACCGGCAATACCAAGGGTTGCAGAGACAAGTATCGGTGAAACGGCATTGGGAAGAATATGACGAAAAATAATACGGGTGTGAGAGCAGCCGATACAGCGGGCGGCAAGAATATAATCCATCTCACGGATTGAGAGCGTTTCGGCCCGGACAAGGCGCGCCACTCCCATCCAGCCGGTTAAACCGATTACCATCATGATGTACCAGATCGAAGGTTCCAGAAAGGTAATGATCGCCAGAATCAGAAAGAACGCTGGGAAACAGAGCATTATATCCACCAGTCTCATCAGCGTTGCATCAACAAGGCCACTGTAATAACCAGACACCAAACCGATCACGGTTCCTATCGAAACAGCTATTCCCACAGCGACAAAACCAACTTTGAGAGAAACCCGCGCGCCGAACAAAACCCGACTGAGAACATCTCTGCCAAGTTCGTCAGTACCAAACCAATGCTGCCAGGAAGGATGTGACAGGACTTTAAAAGCATTGATGGCACTCGGATCATACGGTGCAATGAGCGGCGCCAGTAGTGAGATGATAAAGAGCGTTATTACAACGCTGCCGCCAAACAAAGCGAGGCGATTGCGCCGAATTCGCGGCCAGAAGATCGAGTTAAAATATGAATGTGTAAAGTCCATCCCCCTACCCCTCTCCATGCCGGATACGCGGATCGGCAAACGCATAACAGAGATCAGCAATCAGGTTGCCGATTAATGTCAAAAAGGCACCAATTACAAGAATCCCCATGACGACTGGGTAGTCACGCGACATAACCCCCTGATAAAAAAGCTGGCCCATCCCCGGGATTGCAAAAATAGTCTCAAATATAACGCTGCCGCCAATAAGACCGGGAATTGAAAAACCGAGCAGGGTTATCAGTGGAAGCAAAGCATTACGCAAGGCATGCTTATATATGACCACCCGTTCAGGCAGCCCTTTGGCGCGAGCAGTGGTGATGTAATCCTGACTGATAACGTTGAGCATGGCTGAACGCATATAGCGGGAAAGACCGGCAAGACTCCCGAAAGAAGCTACCATAATAGGCATGATTAAATGTTTTGCAAGATCCCAAAGGTAGTGAAATATCCCCCAGGAATCGCTTCCCAGCGTATGTAATCCGGATATGGGAAGCCAATTGAGTCTGACGCCGAAAAAATACATGAGAAGCAGTGCCAGCCAAAAAGTCGGCACGGCAAAACCTATAAAAACAAAAACGGTGATTCCCTTGTCAAGCCAGGTATCACGACTGGTAGCAGCCAATATTCCGATCGGTATTGCCAGACCAAATTCGAGTAACATCGCAATCACATTTAAAGAAATAGTAACCGGTAGACGTTCCTTAATTTTATCCAGAACGGGTCGATTGTCCGATGAGAACGACCGTCCCAGATCAAGCTGCACTATTTTACCAACCCAACTGAAGTACTGCTCATGTAGCGGTTTATCAAGACCATAGAATTTCGTGAGGCGTTCCTTAGCCTCTTTACCAACTTTTGGATTCATGGCCATCTGCATCTCAACCGGCTCGCCAGGAGCAAGATGAATGACAGAAAAGGTGATCAGTGTAATACCGATCATCAGCGGGATCAGCATTATGATGCGTTTTAGGAGATACGTTGTCATACTGTTTGTGCCTTTAATGGTCTAATATTTACCGTAAGTGCCGTTCAGTAGAATCAATTTCGCAACAGAATGGTTGTTTGATACGTGAATGATTTTACCTCAGTTTTATACATTGATTTTACAGTTAGGGTTATTTGAATAACCTTCAAACCTGAGAAATCATATGGAATGCTATCCGGACCATTCGGAGTTCCTGAAATGGGTGGTGTGCTGGCCCAGTTATCATATGTACCGCTAACAAGATCAGTATTATTATTTGCGGGAGGGACCGTGTCAGACCATTGAATACCATCGTTTTTTGTATCATAGCCATATTTAACATTAAAGTTGCTTACATTTGGCAGCACTTTAAAGCCATTCCTGTAGAGCCAGTTAACAGGTGATCCATCCCGAAACGTTTTTCCATCAGGGTCATTTCTTACATACCAAACATGGGCAGGCACTACAGAATGAGTTGCCGAGGTTTGATATGGATTTATAACGGGATCAAAGGATACGGTTTCAACTTTATCAAGAGGAGAAACAACCTTTATTGTGTGGCCTTCGACCCTTGTGTTGTCGCCTATAATAAACGCACTATCCTTATAAAAATCCGTAGTCGTTACAGTAAACTCTTCCCCCGCATTTATATTCAATGACAGCAACGTAATGATGTTAGTGCCAGGCAGAATATCTGCTTTTAGTGTTGTGCCATACCCCCCCGCAGTACTGCTTTTACTGACAGTAATATATGTCAGGTAATTGTTGGGTGTCGTGACTATTTGGCCGTCATCCTCCCCGTTATCTGTTATTGCTTTGATAATTTGCCAGCCATCGGAAATAAACAGCCTGGCTGTACCATTGACACAAAAAGTCTGATCTCCAACGTTGCAATTAAAATGCGAAGCAACTCTTGTCCTCGATGGCAGACCATACCCTGCCATCATCACATCTTTTTCAATTACCTTGAATAGTGAAGCGACTTCTGCATTAATGTCATCCTGCGCAGATTGCTGAGCAGAGGTATTAACGTATTGAATAAACGTACTCATAACCACCCCCATTAATACCGAGGCAATTAATACAACGATTATCATCTCTATTAAGGTGAAGCCCGCTTCATCTTCTCTCTGTTTAGCGTCATATTTCATTTTACATTCCAACAAACGTAGCAATTTGCATATTTTTAAGGGTGGTTCCTGTTTTCCAATATACCGTTGCCGTAACTTGCGCAATTTCAGGGTATGAGAGATACCCAGGATTAACAGCCAGTTTCACGGCATAATAATTTTTCACCGTGACAGTATTGTTTTTAATACGCTTGCTGCTTGATAACCCCTTAAATACGCAATATGTTGCAGGGGCATTACAATTGGAATCAATCCCGGTTGATTGGTAACTTGAAGAGAGTCCGGTGAGGAGATTACTGTAATTAAAACTGGCATTAGTCAGTACCGTACTATCTTTTATTCCGCCGTAACCAATGGTTTTGATTTGCTCAAACTCCTGGGATATTTTATTTTGAGCGTTCATGAGGTTTTTGCTGGCATCGCTGACTTTAATTGCAGCAATCTGAAGCTGCATCCACGCGAACATACCAATTGTTAATAACAACATAGCAACTAAGAGTTCTAAAAGAGTAAAGCCATTTTGACTTGTCAATTGACACGGTTCGCTCTTTTCACCGTATATTTCTCTACCTTCTTTAACCATGATGTGCATATTCGTATTGTTCATCCTAAATATCATTCCAATCGCCTTTGTTGGAACAGATCACTGTTCCTGCCACGGTACATGTCTGTACACGCACATACCCTGTCAATGACGTGATATAGATTCTGGCCTTGAAGCTTTTATCACTTGCTGCAGTGATGATGATACTGCTGTCGATGGAAGTTTCCTTTAATGTACCGATCGCAGAAAACCACATACTGAGATTGGTGGCACCACCTGTTCCAACCAGTCCAACAGGCAGAGACTGAATACCCGAGATTGTCTCTATAGTCATACCAGTGGCACAGCTGCTGCACGAAAGCACTTTGTCGCTCGCAACAAATGAACCTGTTGGTGTTTTTGAATCTATGAATGTCATCCAGAGTGCATCCTGCCCATTGCCAAAGTTTTTCTTGGATCCATTATCGGTAATAACCAGTTGCGCTCTGCGACCTTCGCTCATTGCCGAAGCCCTGACATGCCTGATATCTGCAGCAAGTTTCTGGGCACAATCTCTGACATTCATAATTCTTAGGCGGGCTATAAGTTGCGGCGTGGCAATTCCGAGAAGGATTCCCATAATCGTAACGGTAATCATCATCTCTATCAGACTAAATCCGGTTTTATCAGAAAGTTTGAACGTATCAATATCCATATCGAAGACTATCTTACCCTTCTCCATAATAGTAAGTTAACATTCATTGAAAACTGCGTTGGATCCAATGGAACGCCACCTCTACCGCTACCACCTCCGGTTGATGTACTCACAGACCCGGATCCGACAATCTGGCCACTGCCGTTTTTACCGCTATATATCATTGGAGTACTCGGCACGCCCCCACTCGTAGATATCGCGATACTTCTGCCATTGTTAGCATTGCCAAACAGTAATAAATTATCGCTGTAACTTCCCGTCAGGTATGAAACGGCGTAAAACCGTGATGACCCTCCACTACACGGATCGTTGCTGGGGGTAAAAGTGCTGAAAAAAACAAATCCACCATACACAGTTGGGGAAGATATAATCCGTTCGTTACGATCCTTCAATGATGCAGATACATCTCTACATTTTGAAGCGCAATAATCCGCCGAATAGTTCTGGTTTATACAGGTAGTAACGCATGAGGCAGTTGAAGTGCCGGCATAGCCGTAATCTTTACTGTCACTTTGGCCAAGTTCTATGTACCAACTATTTTTCGTGGTATTTGTTGCAGTAGTGCTGGTCATATTCGTTAAATTTGTGTCGATATATGGGGTCACTACAGTATCTTTGAGGGCGTACATCCTTTGATACGGATATGAACTGTCATAAGTATCGAAGACTCCTGTGCCAAAATAGACCCACCACTCACCTATGCCGCTGCTATTTTTGGAATACGCCGTCGTAGGTTGAGAAGTTATTGGCCTTAATGGTAGTTTGGCCGCATCTGTTACGTTCGAAGTTGCGTAATCTGAAGGTTTAAATAGCATGTCCGTATTCTCCAATACTGTCTTTGCAACGGCAAGAATTGCAGCGACCTTTGTCGGAGTTGTCAGGTCTATTCGCCAGAGGGCACCGTAATAATCACCCAAAAAAGCTTTCTGAATGTAACCATTTTTGTCTCGTAACACCCCAATATTTGAGGTTAAATTCCCTGGTTTGGTAGACACATTAATCTGTTTAATTATAACGCCGGTCTCAATATCCACAAAAGAAACGTACGCAGCCTTGGAAAGATTATCAATGTTATTGGGGCTGAAGCCAGATCCAATAATCGCGACCCATGGATTAGTTGTGCTGGTGCTGTCACACGGGGTCGTTTTGCATAATCGCCCTAATGCCGGGGCAGACCAGGATTTTCCAATTTTAGTAAATTCAGCAGCGTTCGTACTATTGTTAACCTCCCACATAAGATTAGCTGTTCTGGGATTGGTTATATCCAGTGCGTATAAGCTCTGCCCCCCCGATCTTAGGCTACCAATCAATACCGTTTTGTAGGTGCCGCCAACTCCGGTAGTTTTAATATCAAGAGCCCTCAACAAACCATCATTGGTATATTCATGGAAGTTATTTGTCGTGTTTATAAGAACGGGTAAGAGAGCGTTCGGAACATAAGACCACAGCTCTGTGGCGCTACTATCTGTCGTATATTTTTTGGTCGTGCTGTCAAATGTTGACATTCTGACGGCATGAAGCATTCCTGCATTAGAGCCTGTATAGGCCACCATATCTCTGTAATTGTTTGCCGCGCGAAAGGCATCATATGCTGAGTCCGCATACAGCATATTGGGTACTCCGACAACAAGGGGGCTGGAATGAGCTATGTCTCCGAGCTTCCATTGACACGTATCATCTGTTCCTTGAACAGATGGAATTCCTGAAAAAGAGCACTGATTTCTCACCTCTGAGCGTGTAAAACCTGCGACATACTGTCCCCGTACAAATTTGATGAGGTTGGTAGTCTGAGTATACGGAGATGTTTCCAAATCGTAACCGATTAAATTTCGCAATGTCACAGCATTGGTTGTTCCCAGGGCAATACAGTCGGCCGAGGTGGTGGTACAACTGATTTTACCGTCGTTATTCGAATCATAGGCGGTAAAAATATATCTGCCGTTGGTTTGCCATGAAGCATCGTCAATTAAGGAGCGGTTATTATCCCCGGCAGTAGCGTTTTTCAGCCGTTCACCAAAACCCTTCGGAGTGGTATCATTAAACTTGCCCCACAGGCTGATAGTACCGGTTTTTGTCGCATCCTCACCTGGTTGGCAATCACCGGCAATATAGCAATCGGCGTACACCGCTTGAAGATCGCCAGTCCATTTAAAAGTATCCAGCATTCCGTTTAGCAGAACAGGACGACCATTAAGTAACGGTGGTGTAATAACAGGCATTGACATCGAAGCAATGGAAGCGTAGTTCGTCTCTGTGGGAGTGCCATTCGTGCAGACTGGTTGCGGCTCTGTGTACTTTCTTATTCTGATATTATCTGTTGAAAACCCACCGTCCCACCCGCCAAAACCAATCATGCCGTTTTTAATATCAAAAGAGGCATCAGGGATTATACCAACGGTAGCAGGGGTTACTTCGACATAATTTGCATCAGCATCCGTATCTGCAGGAGCAGTTGTTCCCGAATCTATCGGTGAAATAAATAATTTCACATGGGTGTTTTTATCCAATGGATTCGGATTGCGGAAAATCCTTATTTTGACCCAGTACCTTTTATTGTTTGCCGGGAAAGTCGAATTGCCCAGCTTTGCAGAAGCATTAATTTGGCGTGCCCATGTCCAGTCGGTGCCGAAGCCAAAAGGTCTGTAAATCAACTTATTGTCAAAAAACTCCATGCCCCAACCATTGCCACCGTCCTGAAAATAAATCGGGTTGTACAGTGCCGTGGTACCGGCAAACTCGGTCAGAAAGGAATAGGAAACTTCATAATTCTGCCATCGTATGTCACCGCCAGCCAGAACCGGCCCAAAGTCGCTGGAGCCGTGGGCACCAGCCTTCACAGCCTTTCCGTCAAGCTTGCTCTGGATACTCCACCAGTCAAAGTTATTGGATGGCTGGGGGTAGTTTTTCCAGCCATGAGGATCGGTCGGTTGACCGGCACACTCTGACGTCCCATCCGGACAACCGGCAACCGCACCCACACCGCTATAATTCACCGCACCCGGAGTACTATCCGTTTCCCAATCTTCCCAAAGATCAAAGGTGGATTTTTTGTCGCTTCTACTCGGTGAATAATTTGAATTACCCCACCACATATAGATCGTAGTCGATCCGGGAGTACCGGCTGCCAAATTATGCACCTTCACCCAATAACTTGCAGTACTGGAGGAACTCGTCCATGTGACGTTACTGCTATTGGGAGATTTTCTCCAGAAGGGCAGGGCAGTACCGTTTACGTCGGTAAAAATGATATCCGCACCATCCGGGCGCGCCGCTGACAAATCCATAGCGGCCAGGTTAACCTGCACCTGATAATCCACCAGTTTTCCGGTACTGTTGGTATCATTATAACTGATGGTAACTGGCAATTTATGATTCCAGTAACAACCGGTCTTGCCGTTGATATTAAAAAGAAAACGGGCATTGTCAAAGCTGTAGTCACTTGCCGATGTCACCGCAATATCCATAATAAAACTGCCGTAAGAACCCTCAAAAAGATCGTTGGCGGTCGGTATGACAATTACCGTAATCACAGTACTGGCTCCGCCAGCCAGAGTCACAGTACCGGTGGTGGGTGTCGCTCCTGTGCCAGGCAGAACACCATAATAGCCTGCACCATCCTGATCAAAGGAGGTGCTCCACTGACTTGTTGTTCCTGAATTGGTAAGTTTAATATTAAAAGTATCAGAGACAGAACCGCGATTCCTGATAGTAATCGCAGATTTGAATATTTGTTTTGACGGGCTTGCTGCAGGGTAGCCGTTATAGACATACTTGTCCAAAGTATCACCATCGACAGCACTTTCAAGGATCTGGTTCTGAGGTGAATTTTCTATCACATCCTGACCTAAATAGGATAAATCGGCGATGGGTGATATTTTTTTTATCATGATGTCGGTATTGCCGACAAATGTGACTATCGGATCGGCGCCGACATAATTATTTATTACCCAGATGGGGCTTATTCCATCGGTACTGTTACTCCCACCTTCTGCACCCTGAGTCCAGGTACCTCGGTTAAATCCGACGTACCCACCAGTTGTCCAGCTATCAGTCCTGTTTGCAGAGCCGATCAGATTGCCGTTAACCAATACATTAATGACACTGGAAGACGTTTTTATATCAAAGTCCTGGATGGAATTATTGTAAGGTTTCCAATTTGAAAGTGTGGCGACATCTCCCCAGCCGTTTGAATTAGTACCACAACTTGCCGTTTTCTTTTGTACATGCAGGATATTATTATCCATATTTAGAGTATCATTAGCAGTTGAAGGAGTACCTCCTTCATACCACAGCTTATAACCACAATATTTGTCTATACTGGCTGAAGCGGGAGCCGCAGTATTCTGAGTCAGGAAATAAGCATACATACTCCCCATACTATTGTAGAAATGCGTCCTGAAATGAATATCTGTAGCGTTACTGCTGGTACCATATTTGTTTTTACTCACCCATTTTTTATTGGCACCGCCAATACAACCAGAGTCTTGTGTCCAATCCGTGTTTGTGCAATCAAAAGAAAAAAAACTGAATGTGTTGTCTCCACAAGCTTCGCTTGAATAAGGAACGGAGGATGTAATCCCTCCATCCCCGCAATAAATGGTGTCACTGGTGGTAAAATTTGATTGGGGGGCTTTGTTACCTTTTACCTTGGTCTTGTCGAAGTACATGTAAATGACGTTATCACCTGAATTGAATGTGTTCAGCTTGACATAAACAGGGATATTATTGAATGTCCGTATCATATTTTCAGTGATACCTATCCAGAAGGGCAGAGGATTACCAGCACTGTCTGCAAAGCGAATATCACGCATATCACTGTTCATCTTGCCCGCATCAATGTACGTCTTAGCGGGGACAGCAATCTTAACCGGATAATTAGCTGGAACCGTCGGCGAAGTGCTGGTCGGGTTATTAATATTAATCTTTACCTTATATGCCCATCCTGCAGTAGAATACACGTCTGCTGCTTCTGCTGTTGAATTGAATCCAAGAATAAATGCAACCGCTATGAGATATACGATTTTTGTATAGTTTTTCATTCTGTTCTCCTCACTCATTACCATAACCAATAGGCGTGAGTGGTACAAACACTACTGTCTCAATTTCGGTAGTATCATTTGGTACTGGAGGCGACACGGAATTTATTTGCATGTTAACCCCCCTCCACAGTGTCGAATATCCCACCGGATAGGAAATAGAATCGGCGAGAACTTTCGTGGTTACGGTATATTCATTTGTTGAAAGGACATCCAGAGGGATGTCCGTTGCACGATATTTTGACATATAGGATGCGACAGCAATGGCCCCCCCTTCTGCCCCCTGGAATCTCATCATTCCCAGTTTATTCAGCCCTGATATCTTAACTGTTGAAGTAATTTTGTACATCAACATCATGCCAAGCACCATAAACATTACAAGGAACATGATGACCCCAATGAGTACAAACCCTTGCTCATTCTTGTGGTTTATTATTTTGTTCCGCAGTAGATAGAGTCTTAATCGCTTCAACACATTCATATCTCCACAACTTTTATCGTATTGCAGCGTGAGGAGCACAGATCTGTTCAGCCGCTTCGAATTGTATCATCGTTTCCGAACCATTCTTTGGTTCGTCCATTTTTATCAGTATTGCCCCCATACATTCTTCGAAATTACGTGGTGGTACATCAACCATCACAGATGGTTGTTGCGTCGGCGCAAGAATCTTCCCGTACCCATCCACTCTCTTCGCTATTCCTTTTAAAGCGATGGCATCCTTGTGGTGTTTTTTTAATATTTTCATGGACAAGGCCGATTTACGTGCAATGGCGGCGGACTTGTAGTTTTTTTTAGAAACTACTGAATTTTTCTTATTATCATCAGTAATTTCATATCCTTTTGGAGGGTGATCTGAAAAATAATATGTTCCGTCTTCTGCTTGTCCCCTAAATAGATATTCAGTAGCTGTTGGAAGTGATGCTTCAGGCACGTTCAGAGCGGCAGCATCTTTGTTTTTTTCACTTGTGGCATCTTGGACTTTTGCGCCGGATGGCAATTGCGTTTCCACGGCAGGGATACCGGCTTTCACTGGGGCATTTATTGGGTTAACAACTTTTTTTTCAAGGGAATATCCGTTACTTTTAAAACTACTACCGAACTCTTTGAGCGTTGGTATTTTATCATGACATTTACTGCATGGCAGTCCATATTGTTTGGAATAATAATTACTGGCGGCCGCGAATTGAGTCATTAAAAAGACAAACAGAAGTCCGGACACAAGGGAATATACAAATTTAACTGGACCACATCTCATTTTGTTCCAGCGCGTGAATTCAATCATTATCAATTAATCCTTAGTGTAAAAAAAACTTAAAAGATTTCACGGTACATAGACCTGCTCACTCTTCGGCACATACCAGCGGTTCTGATTATGACCGATACCTGCTGGAGCCGGCTCTACCCCACGAATTCTGGCACTTACCACCGGAAGAGCATCAGGTACATACAGAAACGTATAAGGCTGTTCCTCTGCCAGTATTTCCTGGATACGGAAATATGCCTGTTTACGCTTTTCAATATTAAAGGTATTACGTCCTTCAATCAACAGGCGATCTACTTCGGCATTTTTGAAACCGATAAAATTCAATTCTCCCGGTTTGTTCTTGCTGGAATGCCAGATGTCATACATATCCGGGTCCTGTGAGATGCTCCAGGCCAGCATAACGACTTCAAAATTCCCCTTGTTAACGAATTCTTTCAGGAAGGCCGCCCATTCCACAATACGGATTTTGACGTCAATCCCTACCTGACGCAGGCGCTGCTGAACAATTTGGGCCGTCATCAAACGCTGCTGATTTCCCTGGTTGGTTAGAATGGTAAATTTAAACGGCTTGCCATCCTTCACCAGAATTCCGTCACTGTTTTTATCCTTCCATCCGGCCTGAGCCAATAGATCAGCAGCATGCGCAGGATCATACTCTATATCTTTGACCGTAGGGTTATATGCCCACCTGCCCGGCACAATCGGGCCATGAGCTTTTTGTCCCATGCCGAACAGAACACCCTGAATAAGCTCATCCTTATTAATAGCTGCGGTCATGGCCTGCCGGATTCGCTTGTCTCCAAAGAGTGGATGGCGAAGATTGTAGCCCATATAGAGATAGCTCGATGATGGGTAACGATATTTATTGAAACGGGAAGTGAAACTCTTTGCCGAAGTCTGGCGGGAATACTGTACCGGAGTCAGATTCATCAGATCGATTGCTCCGGCTTTAAGCTCCATGTACATGGTAGAGCTGTCGGGAATAATACGATAGATAAAGCGATCAATATAGGGACGTCCCTCAAAATAGTCCGAGTTAGCCTCCAGCACAATCTTTTGTCCCGACACCCACTCCTTGAAGCGGTACGGCCCGGTACCTACCGGCTTTCGAGAAAGGGGACTCTTGGTAATTTCTTTTCCTTCAAGCAGATGAGCGGGAAGGATATTAACTCCCCATGATGCAAGTGCCGGTGCAAAAGGAGAGTCATAGGTCACCACTATTGTGTGAGAATCAGGAGCTTCAAGGGATTTAACCTGCTTGAAATCTTCGGCATACGCGGTAGGTGTTTTGGGATCGATTGTAACATGATACGTATAGAGTACATCGTGAGAGGTAAAAGGCGCTCCGTCATGCCATTTCACTCCATGACGCAAATGAAATGTTATTGTAAGACCATCATCGGAAATTTCATATGCTTGTGCCAGGTCGCCGACTATATTAAGGTTTTTATCGTATTTAACTAAGCCATTATAGATTTGACCGGCAACGGCATGTGATGAAGAATCTGACGCAAGGAGAGGAATAAGAGTGGAGGCCTCGCCTATCGTACCTTCAACAAGTGAATCACCCGTGGCAGGGACGGAAGATGAACTGGATGCTACAGATGCGGGAGCGGTCTCCGATTTATTACATGCAACGAGAACTGCTGAGAAGAGCAGTGTCATCAGCAGGCATCGCACGCCTGGTGATGGCATCATTTATCGACCTGCTCCCCTTTAAGCTTATGCATCTTTTCAATTAGTTCTTTCCGCTCAGGTGCCAATTCAAGAGCCCTTTGATACTGCTTCAGAGCATTTTTTATGGCCCGCCGCGCGGCATAAACATCACCGAGATGTTCCACAATAGTGGAATCGTCATCAACAAGACTGATCGCTTCTTCCAGAGTATTTACCGCGTCATCATAGCGTTTGAGCTTGAAATAGGTCCAACCGAGACTGTCGAGTATAAATGCATCGCGGGGGCGGATTGCAACGGCCTGTTTGATGTATTTCAGGGCTTCCTCAAGGTGAATACCCATTTCTGCATACGAATAGCCCAGATAATTGAGTGCCTGTGCATCTTTTGGATCAAGCTGCAATACCAGTTTCATACGGTTGATGGATTCAGTGCGTTTACCGAGTTTGTCTAACAGCACGCCGATTCGAAAGTGTAGCCTGGGCTCTTTTTGAAAGAGTTGTTCGTTCTCAAGCAAAGTTTCGAGACCTGCCTGAGGCCTGTCAATAGACTCGTACAGAGATGATAGGTTCAGATATAATTCGAAATTGCCCTTGTTTGTTTCAATAGCTCCCTTGAGTGCGTCAATGGCCGCATCAGTTTTTCCCTGTTCTTTCAATATGAGCGAGATGTGACTGACCGCTTCAAAATATTGGGCAGAGTTTTTTGAAATTTTGCTGAATTCGATAGAGGCTTTCTCCAGATCACCTTTTTCTTCGAATGCGATACCACGATAAAGACGGATATTATCTGCAGTAGGATCTTTTTCAAGCATAGAGCCAAAAACAGCTATTGCTTCGTCATACTGTTCAAGTTCAAGATGAACAAGTCCTATTTTTCTGGTAGTTTCCTGTCCTCCCAAACCTGATTGAGCAGCCATGCGAAGATATTCCAACGCTTCAGAAAATCTTCGCTGCTGGAGAAGCAATTGGGTCAGGCGCTGTAGTACGGCCGCTCGTTGTTCATCCTGATCAACGAGCATGCGGTAGGTATCGATCGCATGCGGATAATCACCCAGGGCCTCATAAGTCACGGCCATATCAATAACCGCCTGGTCAAATTCCGGGCGCAGTTCCAGCACTTTGGCAAAATATCCCAGAGCGTCGCGATAGAGTTTCATCTGGGAATATGTTCGCCCCAGATAATAATGGCCAAGAATTGAATCAGGCTTCAATTTAACCAGTGATTTGAGAGTAGAAACCGCTTCTTCATATTCAAAAAGACGCGTTAAAGACAGTGCCAGGTGCAGATAAGCATCTTCTTTGGAGGGATCTATTTTGATTGCTTTACGAAAAAAATCCGCTGCCTCTATATCTTTCCCTGCCGATGACATCAAAACGCCACCAAGAACGTAGGGAGGGCGATAGCTTGGATCAAGTGCAATAGCCTTGTTGATATATTCAAGGGTTTCAGGTATCTGGCCGATTTTAAGCTTTATTTCAGCCATCTCTCCATGAATTCTGGCGGAATCAGGCTCAAAGGAGATCGCTTCGCGGAGCAAATTAAGAGCGGTGGGATAGTCACCCTCATTGGTTGCAATCCGTGCACGAGAAAAAAGATACAATGAGTGCGAATGAGTATCATGGATCTGCTGGGTAACGGATGGGGCATTTTCCGAGATCGGGTCAATGCCGGCACATGCGCTGAGAAGCAGGAGAGATAAGAGTATAATCAGCTGCATTTGCATTGGGAAATAATTCCATTTCGAAGAAAAATATTAGTGTCAAAAGCTAGCATGAATCAAAATATTGGTCAAACGATAATAATAATTGGAATGTTGCTGTTGACATAGTTCTCTTACGGATGGAATATGCTGCCATGAATCAGACTTTACTATATCTTTTATTGGTCCTGACGCTGGTAACTGCAAACGGTTTTTTTGTAGCTGCTGAATTTTCACTCGTTTCGGTTCGTCGCTCACGCATCGTTTCACTTGTAGAAAGTGGCGATGCACGTGCCGCAACACTATTGGGCTTGCTTGACAACCTAAATTCCTACATATCTGCGACTCAACTCGGCATTACCATGGCGTCATTGGCGCTTGGCTGGGTTGGTGAACCGGCACTCTCCCGGTTATTGGAAGTTCCTCTTCACGGACTGGTTTCCGATACAGTCCGTCATACAATTGCTTTCGCCGGTGCGTTCACAATCATAACATTTCTGCACATTGTATTGGGTGAACTTGCTCCAAAAACGCTGGCTCTTGATCGGGCCGAGCGTGTTGCCCTCGCGATTTCATTGCCATTACAGCTTTTCCATACTCTGTTCAGTTGGCCAATACGCATGCTTGATTTTGCCGGGCGAAGCACGGTGAGATTATTGGGCTTACAAAGTTCACCTGACCATGCAAGTGTATATACCGTTGACGAATTACGTCAAATTATCAATATTTCACACACAAGTGGCACGCTGGAAGCAGACGAGCGACGTTTACTTCACCGTATCTTTGAATTTTCCGATTCAGAAGTCCAAGATATCATGATACCCCGCAATGCAGTATCTGCCCTTCCAGTCACCTCCAATCTTGATGAGACGCTGTCTGCTTTTAATTCTCTCGGTTATTCACGCATGCCGGTCTATCAGGACCAACTTGATAATATTATTGGCATTATCGTCAGAAGAGATCTTGAACCTTTTCTGGCACAGCCGACTACCCCGGACTTCAATTTAAGCAACCTGCTTCATCAGCCACGTTTCATTCCATCGAATGCCCATTTGAGCGCTGCTCTGAAACAGATGCAGGCGGCGCGCACCCACATGGCATTCATTGTGGACGAATATGGTGGTTTTGAGGGAATTATCACGCTGGAGGATCTGCTTGAGGAGATTGTAGGAGAAATAGATGATGAGTTTGATGAAGTTTCCCCTTCGCAATGCATCAGGGACGATAATGACTTTCTGCTTGATGGTATGCTGACTGTGCGAGAGGTAAATCTGCGACTCGGTCTTAATCTACCGGAAGATGCCCCCTATACAACAATTGCCGGCTTCCTGCTCGCTCAGACAGGGCGCTTGATGCTTCAGGGTGAAAGCATCCTGTTTGAAGACGCCCGCTTCACGGTGGAAAGTGTTGAGAGAAAAAGAATCCGTCGTGTCAGGGTTACATTATTAGTTGGTCAGACAGCATGAAGATTCCATCATTGTTCATCAAGGCATCCGGTGTCCTGTTAGTAACAATTGTATCACTGGTAATCGCTATTGCGCTTTTTCTCCCCTACTTACTAGATGTCAATGCCTACCGTACTGAGATTGTGGCGGCTCTCCAGCAGAGTCTCAATCGCCCCGTCAGCTTTGGCTCAGGATCATTTACCTGGCATTACGGACCTTCTTTTCAATTTAAATTGTTCAATGTTAAAGAGCGTGACGGAGCTGCGGATTTTATTTTAGCCCGACAGATAACCGTGCAATTGGCTCTGATACCCCTGCTGGAAAAAAAGGTCGAATTAAAAAAGCTCATGCTGAATGGCACGACCATTTCCATATTTCGAAGAGCTGACGGCACATTGAATATCGACGACCTATTGAAACCTGGCCAAGACAATGGCGTACGGGTAAATTTCAAACAGATCCGCATGAACAATGGAACGATACTCTGGAGTGACCTGGCAGCTCAAAAAGGCCCCTTATCCGCCATTCTCCAGAACATTTCACTCAACGCAGACCATCTTGAACCGGGGCATAAAGGGCATCTGAAATTGACTGCCGATATTCCTGCAACGAACGGCGTCCCCAGCCACATTAGCCTATCCGGTGGAATACAACTCCCCACGCGTGGGACACCTTTTCTGGAAACCGTCACTGATATCGATCTGACGCTTAAGCAATTTGAAATTGGCCGGTTTTGGCCATATTTTGGTCGTTTTGTGCCAT
>CAIRND010000527.1 GCA_903879825.1 uncultured Geobacteraceae bacterium | reverse complement strand
GTCTTTGTTAGCCACGTGTGCATAGTAAAGTGCCAGTGCCCAGGAGACAAAAAACTGGGAGAGCGCAAATACATAGCCGAAGTTGATGACACCAATCATCTTGATCTTGAACAGACCGGGTGCATAGGCTGCTCCGATAGGGAGCAGGAAGTAATACACGCTGGAGAAAATCCACCAGCCAAAAAGGAACGCCTGTTTTTTGTGATGTAGCTCTACAAATTTCGGGTTCTTTGCGATTGCTGCCCAGTCATACTTTTTTTCTGCCATTAGTTACTCCTTTCTTGTTTCGTAGAGGAATTTACTGCTGATGTGCCTGCTGTCGCTCCTTTCTATTTATTTATTCAGCCCACTCAATCTTTACACACTTACTACTAAATAGACTTACGTTTATTTTTGTAAAAGCTGCGATGTGACTACCGCTCTACAAGTGCAATTGCAGCAATCTGTATACATCACACAATAAAATTTAGATTTATCAGTTTTTTCCAGACTCCCTCAAAACTTGCTCTGAATAAAAGGCCTTTTATTTCGTACACTTACAATATGTATACAATAATTTAGCTGAATTTTAACTGAAATCAGCGGTATACATAGCACTATTGATTTAGTAATTGCAACACAAATATATTCAAATCTTAAACTACGTTCTATAAACATATATCCTTATCGGTAGATTTTTTTTGAAGTTGTTTAAGCCTGCTTGAATCTTTTATACAAATCCATATAACTCATCTGTCCTAAGACAACGATGTTCCGCTATATCTGAAAAATATTGCGAGAACGGGCTATTTGACCGCGAACACAGAATATAATATAAAGCCATGTGCTAAAAAAATATTGACATCCCCCAAATTTCGGGGTATAAACCTTGTCTTTACGAGCCGCTAGCTCAGTCGGTAGAGCACCTGACTTTTAATCAGGTGGTCGTTGGTTCGACCCCAACGCGGCTCACCAAACATTCAAGGCACTTACGTTTATTCGTAAGTGCCTTTTTGTTTCACAGAATACATATAGGGATATCAGAAGACTGCGCCTGATAGGGCGGTCTTCTTGCTTTGTGATGAAGCAACCAAGATAGTAGCTATTAAATTGCCTGTTTCCGAAATCCGGCCCGGCATAAGCCGTTCCTGTATGTTCGCACTGATAGCATCCCGTCAAGCTTCCGGTTCAGCATGCTTTATTTCTTCAGGATCAGACCGGCACCGGCCATGAGCAGCGCAACGCCGACCGCTCGCTTGCTGTCCATGGGGATCATGCGGAATCCGAAGAGCCCGAAATGGTCCAGAATGACGCTTGTGGTCAACTGGGCAAAGATGGCGGTAGTCAACGCCGCAGTTGTGCCGATTCGAGGTATGGCAAAGATGGTCATCGTCACATAAAAAGCGCCGAGGCAGCCACCTGTAAGCTCCCACCAGGGACTGTTCACAACACTCCTGGCTGACCCCTTGCCGGCAAACAGCACCACCGTTGCAAGAAACAGGGCTCCTACGGTGAAGGAGATCATGGAGCTTTCAAGCGCACCGACCTTCTGAGCCAGGCGCCCGTTTATGGATGGTTGAATCGCAATGGCGATACCGCCCAGAAGCATCAAGAAAAGCAGCAGAATCTGGTTCATCCGGGTTCCTCCTTTATCCGAAATTGACTTTTATTTTACCCGAGTTCATCAAGCGATCCCATCAAATCGATTAGATTTATCTCCTGTCAACGGCAGACCTTATTGCTATAGCGGTAAATGTGTTTTCAAGGTTTAATCTGTTCCACTAGAAAAAAGATATGAAAAAAGGCTTCACGGAAAATCCGTAAAGCCTTTATTCTTCTAAATGGTGCCCGGGACTAGACTCGAACTAGCACACCCTTGCGAGCACAAGAACCTGAATCTTGCGTGTCTACCAATTCCACCACCCGGGCAAGTGAACTGATTTCTTATCATTTCCTTTTTTATATTGCAAGCACAAAAAGACAAACCCCCGCAGAAAAGCCCTAAATACTTGACAAATCGGCATCCGTAGTGGTATCAAAAGCGCTCAGATTTTAGATATCTATTGGAGGAATTACCATGGAACGTACATTTGCAATCATTAAACCGGATGCAGTTGAGCGCAAGCTCGCTGGTCAAATACTGGCCCGCATCGAAGAAAAAGGCTTTACCATCGCCGGAATGAAAAAAATCCAGCTGACCAGGCAGCAGGCTGAAGGCTTCTACTATGTTCACAATGCCCGCCCATTTTTCAACGACCTCTGCGCATTCATGTCCCGCAGCCCGGTGATCGTTCTTTGCCTGGAAAAAGAAAATGCAATCGCTGATTGGCGCACCCTGATGGGCGCAACAAACCCAGCTAATGCTGAGCCCGGAACAATCCGTAAGGATTTTGCTGTTAACATTGAAGAGAATTCCTCACACGGTTCTGATGCACCTGAAACCGCTGCCTTTGAAATTCCTTATTTCTTCAGTGCACTGGAATTAGTATAACCGTATTCAGCATCCCGTAGTATGCAAAAAGGCCCTGAGCAATCAGGGCCTTTTTGTGTTTCAGGATAAAGTAATCGTATTCAGGAAAAATGGGTTTCAAGTGCCTCAGCCAGGGCTTCCATCGTGTAGGATTGCGGCTCAATATCAACCTTTAAGCCCAGCTCACGACAGCTTTTTGAAGTAATCGGGCCGATTGACGCAACGACCACCCCCTTCAGCATATCCAGCATCATCTCTTCTCCCAGCATGGCGGCCAAATTTTGGACCGTTGACGACGATGTGAAGGTGATACAGTCAACCGAACGTTTTTCCAAGGCAAAGAGTGTCTCGGGTGGAAGTCGGTCAGGAAAGACATTGCGATACGCCACCGGGCTGTCTACATGTGCTCCCATTCGCTTCAGTTCCTGCGGGATGACATCGCGCGCCTTATCGGCACGTGGAAAAAGAACCCGCGCATTTTGCATATCCAGGCGGGATAATTCATCCACAACACCTTCTGCTTTATAATCAGTCGGCACAAGATCCGGCCGTATGCCATGAAGGCGAATCTCGTCAGCGGTTTTTGGGCCGACGGCGCAAATCCTGCACCCTGCCAAAGCCCTGGCATCGAATCCCAGCGCCTCCATCCGTTGAAAAAAGTAGCGCGCGGCATTAGCCGATGTCAGGACCACCCAGTCATAACCAGCCAGATCACGAATAGCCAAGTCAAGCAACTGCCAGCTCTCCGGCTCCACCAGTTTGATGGTGGGACATTCAAGTACCGTTGCACCACGGGCTGCCAGCTTACTGGAAAACTCTCCGGCCTGTTCAGCTGCTCTGGTGACAATGATCTTTTTCCCGCACAAAGAACGCGTGTCATACCATTGCAACTTTTCTCGCAACGCCACAACCTCACCGACTATTGTAATCGCCGGTGGCTTGAAACCGCTTTCATCAGCCAGATCAGCAATGGTAGCCAACGTGCCGACGAGTACCTGCTGACAAGGGGTTGTTGCCCATCGAATAAGGGCGACGGGTGTATCGGGTGATCTGCCATGTTCCACCAGACGCTCCATATTGCGCCGCAGGGTGGTGACTCCCATATAAAACACCACCGTACCGCCCCCTAAGGAAAGACGATCCCAGTCGATGGTTGTGTCCGTCTTGCCTTTGCCTTCCTGACCGGTAACAAAGGCAACCGAAGCGGTTACATCCCGATGGGTAAGCGGGATTCCGGCGTATGCAGAAGCCCCGAAAGCGGCGGTAACGCCGGGAACAACTTCAAAAGAGATACCGGCATCGCGGAGCGCTTCACACTCTTCCCCGCCACGCCCGAACACAAAGGGATCGCCCCCCTTCAGGCGCACTACGATCTTCCCTGCCAATCCTTTTTCAACCAGAAGGCTGTTTATTTCATCCTGCCCCTGATTATGGCGACCACCTATTTTACCGGCATAAATGCGTTCAGCCGTCTCGGGGGCGTAC
>CAIRND010000526.1 GCA_903879825.1 uncultured Geobacteraceae bacterium | reverse complement strand
TTGAGCATATGGCGCAATTCATTTTCATCTTTGGGAGCCATCACGGTAATCCCCGGCAGGTGCCGCAGGTAAGAAAGATCGAAAGCACCGTGATGGGTCGGGCCGTCATCACCAACTAAGCCGGCACGATCCATTGCTATGGTAACCGGCAGATTCTGCAGGCAGATGTCGTGAAAAACCTGATCATACGCACGTTGAACAAAGGTTGAGTAAATGGCAACCACCGGCCTGAAACCGTCGGCAGCCAGACCTGCCGCGAAAGTCATGGCATGTTGTTCTGCTATGCCAACGTCAAAAAAACGCTCGGGAAAACGTTGCGAAAACGGGTTAAGTCCTGTTCCATCCGGCATGGCGGCGGTTATGGCAACAATCTTTGCATCTTCTTCAGCCAGTTGCACCATAGTCTCGCCGAACAGATCGGTATATGATTTTATCGCCGGCTTGGCAGCACCTTTGCCCGTGGCTACATCAAAAACACCGACACCATGATATTTAGCAGGAGTTTCTTCAGCAGGTTTGTACCCTTTGCCTTTGGTTGTCATGACATGCACCAATAACGGGCCGTCGAGTTCATTGATGTTGTTAAACACCTCAACCAACTGTGACAAGTCATGACCGTCCAGAGGACCGAGATAATCGAATCCAAGTGCTTCAAAAAGAGAACCAGGAGTGAGAAACCCCTTCAGTGAATTTTCTGCACGACGAGCAAAATGGAGGATGTCCGTACCAAAAGCCGGAATATGTTTAAGCAGAATCTGCATCTCTTTTTTCAAATCACGATAATAGCGGCCGGTCATTTTACGAGAAATAAATGCAGAAAAAGCACCAACGTTCTTTGAAATCGACATTTCATTGTCGTTCAGAATCACAATCAGATTTTTTTTGAGGTGGCCTGCTTGATTCAGCGCTTCAAAAGCCATACCGCCGGTCAAAGAACCATCGCCAATTACTGCGATGGAATGGCTCGGAAGACCGTCAAGACTGGCAGCCGCCGCCATGCCAAGTGCTGCCGAGATAGAGGTGGAGGAATGACCGACACCGAAGGCGTCATGCTCTGACTCGCACCGTTTGGGAAAGCCGGAAATACCTTTGTACTGGCGCTGGGTATGAAAACGGTCCCGCCGTCCGGTGAGTATTTTATGGGTGTAGGCCTGATGCCCGACATCCCAAATGATCTTGTCGCTGGGAGAGTTGAAACAATAGTGCAAAGCGATCGACAGCTCGACGGTGCCAAGATTAGAGCCGAGATGACCACCAGTAGTGGAAACCGTTTCCAGCAGAAATTTACGAACTTCATCCGCAAGAGCAGGAAGTTGATCCGTTTTTAATTTTTTAAGATCAGCCGGTGAATTGATTTTTTCTAGCAGCATTATTTGATACCCCGTGTGTTTCTACGCATAATTATTGTTGCGGAACCACTCAACTGCCCGTTTCAAAGCTTCGGTGACCGGTGTCTGCGGCAAACCGAGTTCACGGACAGCCCTTCCTGAATCAAAATACATGTGATGTGCCGCCATCCGGACCCCTGACAGCGGAATCAAAGGTTCACGTCCGGTTATTCGTGAAAGTCCTTCGTTCAGCCAGGCGGCAATAAGTACCGGAGTGTATGGCAATCTGACTTTGGGAGCTGAAAGTCCGGTTATATCCTGAAGCATCGTAAAGATTTCCCGCAAGGAAAGATTAGCGTTTCCGAGTATGTATTTTCGACCAATGGCACCCTTGTGCTCCGCCAGAATATGCCCGCGTGCGCACTCCTCAACAGCGATGAGGTTCAGTCCGGTATCCAGATAGGCCGGCATCTTCCGTTTCAAAAAGTCTACTATTATTTTCCCGGTCGGAGTAGGTTTTATGTCCCACGGCCCCACCGGAGTGGACGGATTGACAATTATCAGTGGCAAACCACGGGCTATAAATCGTTCAGCCTCGCGTTCCGCAAGAAATTTACTTTTTTTGTATGGCCCGACCATATCGGCCAACGAAACTTTCGTTTCTTCATTCCCCGCAGTGCCATCCCCAGGATTGCCGAGCGTTCCGACACTGCTGGTATAGATTACCCGCGAAAGGTTGCTCTCCAGCGCGGCTTCAAGAATTGCGGTCGTACCACCAACATTGGTGCGATACATTTCGTCAGAGTTGCGTGTCCAGAGTCGATAATCCGCCGCCGCGTGATACAGGACGTCGCATCCTTTAAGCCCACGACACAAGCCATCCGCATCAAGAAGATCGCCCGTCACTATCTCTACATCAAGCCCTTTCAGGTTTGAGAGATTTGAAGTAGACCGGACCAAAACCCGTACTTCCCGACCATCGTGGAGCAGTTCACGGACAATACTGGCGCCGATAAAACCGGTAGCACCGGTAACAAAGGTTTTCATACAATAAAGGGGTGACGCATAAATGGCATATTGTCGGGACTATCCTGTTTAGTTATTTCTGGCAAGAATCTACACGCCGTCGTTTTTAGCGTTCTCAAGCAGCAACCTGCGATACCTGCCAAGCGCTGTTAGTGGGAAGCAATTACGGTAAATATGGTACTTAATCATAAAAAACTTGGGAAACCCCGTTCCGGTAAAGGCATCTTCATCCCAGGAACCATCCTGATTCTGGATTGAGACCAGATATTCAACTCCGCGCTGCGCGGATTTTGAAAGAACATCCCCCGATGCAAAGAGTGAAAGCAAGGCCCAACTGGTTTGTGACGGCGTACTGGGGCCACATCCCATTAAGGAGCGATCTTCATACGATTCACAAACTTCTCCCCAGCCACCATCCTGATTCTGTTTGGACTTAAGCCAGTTGACCGTTTTCCTGATATACGGCTGGTTCATATCCTCACCAATGGCTCCCAATCCGCTAAGGACCGACCACGTGCCATAGATATAGTTAACCCCCCAGCGTCCCCACCACGGCCCCTCAGGCTCCTGCTCTGATTTAACAAACTCCAATGCCCGGACAACGGCGCTATGAGTGCGGGGAAAGTTGAATTCCCCCAGAAGCTCGAGCATACGCCCGGTCAGGTCGGCAGTCGGTGGATCGATCAATGCTTCCAAGTCGGCAAAAGGAATCTTGTTCAGAAGATATTTTGTGTTGTCTTTATCAAAGGCTCCCCAACCGCCATTTGCACTCTGCATCCCGAGACACCAGGTAATACCGCGCTTGATGGCCTGATCCTTCTGCTTTTTATCGCGCACATTGATGTCTTTAAGCGCCAGCATTACAAAACCAGAGTCATCGACATCGGGGTACCAGTCATTCAAAAATTCGAAGGCCCACCCGCCCGGCTCAAGATCAGGCGACTTAATACGCCAGTCCCCTTTTATGCGAACCTCTCTATCCAGAAGCCACTGGGCGGATTTCACCAGTGCAGGATGGTCCACCGGCACACCCGCTTCCTGCATGGCAACAAGAACAAGTGCCGTATCCCATAAAGGCGAAACGCACGATTGGAGTACCAGATCATCCTGATCTTCGATGCTGAAGTTAGCCAGCGCCTCAAGTCCATTCGCAACCGCCGGGTGGTCGTTCGCATAACCAAGACAATGCAGTGCTAAAATTGAGTTAAGCATCGCCGGCTGGATCCCTCCCCAATCGCCACTCACTTCTTGATGTTCAAGAATCCACTTTTCTGCAAGAGCAATTGATTTTTTCTTGAAAGGGCGAATAGGAGATAATTCATAAATTTTCAGCAGATGATCGACACCAACAAAAAAATTCTTCCAGCTCATAATACCGTCATGGCGGGAAAAGGTATAATCGCTGGGACGTGGCGGACGGACAAACAGTTCCTGAACGCGTGCTCGCGGCGGCAACTTCCTCACAGGATTTTCCGACATGACAACAGAGAGCGGAATAATGGTCGCACGCGACCAGCTGGAAAGTTCGTATATGTTAAAATAGGCATATTCCGGCAGCATCATAAGCTCAATCGGCATTGACGGCACTCCCAGCCAGGAAAACTCTCCAAACAATGCCAGAAATATTTTGGTAAATACCCGCGTCTTGAGAATGCCACCTTTGGAAAGAATGAACGTGCGTGCCTTGCACATAGCAGGATCATCAGCAGCATATCCAGCAAGTTTGAGTGCAAAATACGCTTCAACCGTCGTGGAAAGGTCTCCCGGGCCTCCAAACCAAACAGCCCAGGAACCTTCGACCGTCTGTTTGCTCAGGATATAGTGTGCCATTTTCTGTTCGCGCAACTTATCGACCATGCCAAGAAAGTGAAACAACATAATATATTCTGACGTTATGGTAATGTTTGACTCAAGCTCTGCCCACCAGTAGCCATCAGGTAACTGTTCGCGAAAAAAGAAATCTCTGGTACGCTCAATGGCCTTGTCAAGAGGGTTCTGAGCATCACCAACCATTTTTTTCCAGATAGTTGGAGGGAGGTGATGTACTTTGCCGGTTGCTTTAACAACGGGCAATGGATCAGTGTTCGTCGACTGAACATTAAACGATGTAAGAGAATTTGAAATTGAATACTTGTGCATTTTCATTCTGGCCAACTCCTCACGAGCACACGGTGCAACATCAATACGAAGTACGTTCTCAATTAAAAGGGTACGAGTATTAGCACAATACACCCTTGCTGTACATTTTTTTCCTTTTCAAAGTATGATATTTAGCATTTCCTAACTGCTCAGTCGATCAGTGTCCGCATCTGCGATCAATTGTGTACAAATGTGCTGTAATCGTTTACTACTGCCATTAATCCGCGTGACAAGGCCCAATATAATACGAATAACTGGTACGTGAATCGCACCCATTCCGATAGGTAACGGATCAGTGAAACTGGACATTTATGCCGCGTTTTCTCTTACAGTTATGCATAGCAACCGTTTTCCTTTGCGGATTTCCGCTCGCTCTCCACGCCGCTCAGTGGCAGGTGCTAAATAATACCTCACGCTACAAGGTTGCCTATGACGAGCAGTCTGTCCGTCTGATTCCTTCGGGACAAGTGGAGATAGTGCTCCGTTTTATTCCACGGGGAAAGGCAGAGAGAAAATCAGCAGCATTAGTGTATAAGGAAAAACGTTATCATTCTCATCGGGAGCATTATCAGATCAACTGTAGCGGTCAAACTGCGCAACTTACTGCAATAGACATTCTCAGCGCATTAAATACCCGACTAAAGAGTCTGCGAGGGAACACAGAACAGGAAGCAATACTTCCTGGCTCGACACTTGATAATGCAGCACAGCGCATCTGCCCGGTTCTTGATGTGGGCAATGATGAGAGTGATGAACCTGAGTTACCAGAGGAACCGGATACTCCCGAAGATCCGCATCTGAGCAGTGACCAGTTACAACAGATAGAAATGCTGAAAAAAGAAACTACCTCGAACAGTCTTTCTGCGGAGAGCTGGAGAAATCTGGGAAACGTCTATTTTGATACCAACCAACCTGAACTTGCTATCAACGCCTACGAGAAAGCCTTGTCTTTACTGCCCGACGATATCGACATACTGAATGACCAGGGAACCATGTATCGCCAGATCGGAGATTACACCCATGCATTGGCTAATTTCGAAAAAGCACATTCGATAAGCCCGCAAAATCTCGACAGTCTGTACAATAGCGGCTACGTTCTCGCCTTCGATCTTAACAACATCCCGAAAGCCCTCATCATGTGGCGACGATACCTTGAACTGGAGGTCGAAGGCGACGTTGCACTGCAGGTACAGACGTTTATAGATCAATACGGCAAATAACCTCACATGATCGTATAAAATTGATTCAGTTTTTCGCCATAGTGTGATAGATAGGTTGCACAATTATTTTGCGCCCGTAGCTCAGCTGGATAGAGTACCAGGCTTCGAACCTGGGTGTCGGCCGTTCGAATCGGTCCGGGCGTACCAAAAAAACATCTGATAACCGATATGGATTATCAGATTTGTATTTTATAGCCATAACAGCCTCAACCTTGACAAGAGAGACGGAGACCTATATAGTCCCGCCTCTGCAACAGCGTCTATTAACAACAACTTTAATATACCCCTTGCGCTCGTAGCTCAGCTGGATAGAGCAATGCCCTTCTAAGGCATCGGTCACACGTTCGAATCGTGTCGGGCGCACCAATAATAACAGGTGGTTAGAGTATTTCTCTAGCCACTTTTCATTTCCTCTTTTCAATTTAAGTCCTCAGTAAGTCTGCTGTTTCAAAAACGCACCAGCCAAATTCTTATTCAGGCCATTCCACCAATACAAATTATTAACCGCATTTTTGAGCCCATCACCCTACTATAAGTACGATCTACCTCATCGTTAATCTCAGTCTATGCTCCATCTTTGGGCAGCAACAGCTCGTGGAAAGGGGCGACCACCAATGATAGCAACATCTCCGCTCTCTTCGACCGGCACAATCTCTTTTTCAGAAATTCCGAAGAAATGAGCACGGTCGGTTACTGCCTGTATGAAATCCCGTCGTGCTGCGGGAGCGTATGATTTAAGTTTTGCCTTGTTCATAGTTTTGTGCCTTCTTCCAATAGATGTAGATAGTCCGAATAGATATAACGCTTGTCACGCTTACGACCGGTGATTTCCCGCAAGATACCTATCTCTTCAAGCTGGGATACAAGGGTTGAAGCTGCCTGATAGGAGATGGAAAAATCACGGGCAATATCATTTACTGAAATGTACGGGGTGTAATAGAGCTTTTCCAGGATGCCTACCGCCAGCGGAGAAGAGAGTTTCTTCTGCCAGAGCAGGTTGCGATGCGTGGTTTGCAGTTCCATAATCTGACGGGCAGTTTCAACAGCAGAATCTGCTGTAACCACAACCCCTTTCAGGAAAAATGCTATCCATTGCTCAAAATCGCCACTGTCTCTAACCATGTTCAGGCGGTCGTAATATTCCTGACGGTATTTTTTGAAATAGTAGCTCAAATAAAGGAGTGGTTTTTTCATTACCCCCTGCCACTGCAGGTAAAAGGTTATCAGCAAACGTCCCAGTCTGCCGTTCCCATCAAGAAATGGATGGATAGTTTCAAACAGGAAATGAATAAGAGCACAGTTTACCAGTACCGGAAGCTGTAACGGTTGATGCATATACAATTCAAGCGTACCCATTGCTGCTTCCGCTTCAAATGGCGGCGGCGGTACAAAGCGGGCGTCTTTAAGCGACCATCCAGCCGGGCCAATCCAGTTCTGGCTTTTTTTGAACTCTCCAGGCGTTTTTTCTCCTCCTCTGACACCTTCCATCAAAACCAGATGGATTTCCTTTATAAGCCGGAGACTCATAGGAAAATCCGTTAGCCGCTCAATGCCATAATTCAATGCCTTGATGTAATTAACAACTTCAGCAACATCGTTTATGTTACCCGGCTTCTCTCCGCTTTCAAACTCGAACAGGTCTTCCAAAGACGCCTGAGTTCCTTCGATTTGAGAGCTAAGAAGAGCCTCTTTCTTTACATACATGGCGATAAAAAGGCTTGAATTCGGAAGAAAATGCCCCAGACCGTCAAGACGAGCCAGCGACATATCCGCTTTGGAAAGAAGGTTTTGTAAATCACCTTCGATTTTTAGCGGAGGATTGGGTGGAAGCGGGTTAGGTATAAAGGCTTTGTAGCCTGTTTGCTGCTGTATGTACGCTCCGCTTCGATTCATACACCACCCGTTATTCAAGATATTTTGAACAAGCTACCATTTACTGCCGCATTATTCAAGTAATCTTGAATAGCCGGCATGTTTATCAATCGTTATTCAAGTAGGAGGGGTGTTACTTAACTTTGACCCGACTGTTTGACAAAATTGCCGTCAGCAATTCTTTCCGCAATGCCTCAAGATACAGGTTTACATCTGCCTCGGATTCCAGGAAAGTTTTGGTAGCTGCGCTTAAGCGGGTGCAGATTGTTCAGCAGCGTATGCGACCGTATCAGCGGATATGCGTTGCCGATACCGGTCATGAATACGAAGTCGTGCTTTTCCGGTTGGGCAAGCTCGGCAAAGACTTTGGCAATCTTTTCTTCGTGCAGCAATCCCTTTAACCCCTTAAACAAAGCATCGTCGCCCTTGTCCCGCTGAAGGCTAACCGCTCTATCCAGATAGCCACGCTCTCGAAGGTAATCCACAACCACCTTGAAAAGGTTGATATGCGCTATTTTAAGTTCCGGTTTGCGCTTGGAAGCCTTATCTACGATAAAATCCACATGTTGACGAACCTCAAGCTCGTTTTCAGCAGGGTAATCGAAGATGTAGAAACCGATTTCATTACCCAGTCCGGCATTGGTAAGGAACTCAGGGGAAGTTACCCCCAATCAAAGGTAAAACTTTAAATATGGATATTGCTTATTTAAAGTTTAGGCAGTATCTTTAAATAAACAAACTCCTTATTAAAGGTTTGAATATGCGAAAAACAGATCTAAGCCTTGATCGAAGGCAACTTCTTGTACCAGTAAAAACACATTCTGGCGCGTTTGCGCTTATTCCTCCACCTACTCCCGGAATAGACCAATTGATGGGTTTGAGAGGAATACAGGGGGAGGTAAGTCGGGCGCGTATAGCCTTAGATAATCTACAAACGTTGTCCAAGGCTCTTCCTAATCCAGACCTTGTTACACGCACGTCTGACAGGCGCGAGGCGGTTAGAAGCAGTCAAATCGAGGGGACAGGTTCAGACATCACTGACCTGTTAACTTTTGAGGCGACGGGTAGCGTTGAAGGCCTACCACCGGACGTTCAGGTAACCCTCAATTATGTGACTTCTCTTGAATTTGGACTGCAACAGGTTCGACAACACGGCCTTGCCGCTATGTCTAAAAAGCTGATCGAGAATCTACATGCGTATCTAATGAATGGGTCAGAATATAGCTGGACACCTGGAGTATTCAGAGACAAACAGAATTGGATTGTGTTCCGCCTCAGTCGGAATTGGACTTTCAGGCCGCTTGATCTAATGGTAAGTCAGCCTCCCCTGAATGTCTGATTTCAGGATGAGCCAGTTGTCTTTTTTGCTTTCTCAATTCTCTTGCTTCTTCAAGCTTTCTGTCTCGCTCTTTGAATATTTCCTTGTCTCTGCCATTCAGCTTGTCAGCTGGTGTCACATAACCAATGGCGCTGTGCAGTCTGACGGTGTTGTA
>CAIRND010000525.1 GCA_903879825.1 uncultured Geobacteraceae bacterium | reverse complement strand
GCCTACCTTCTCAAATGGGCTGACAAAACAGTACTGATTGATACTGTCGAAGAAAAATTTGTCGATGAATACATGGACAAGGTTCGATCACTGGTAGACCCAAAAACTATCGATTACATCATTATCAACCATACCGAGCACGACCACTCCGGTTCCCTGTCGTATCTGCTGGAGCAGGCTCCGCAAGCCAAAGTTTACTGCACGTCGGCTGCTAAAAACTTCCTGAGCAATATCATGCCGAAACCGATTACCTGCCAAACGGTCAAAGATGGCGACACTCTTGATCTGGGTGGACGGACACTGCGCTTTATCACCGCTCCTTTCCTTCATTGGCCTGACACGATGTTCACCCGACTGGAGGAAGACAATATCCTCTTTTCCTGTGATGCGTTTGCTGCCCACTACTGGCAGACCGGCCGGATTTTCAATGACGAAGTAGATGATTTCACCTCTGCGCGCCACTTTTATTTTGACTGCATTTTCCGCCCGTTCAAGGACAAGGTTCTGGCTGCGGTTGAGAAAATTCGTCATGATGTGATTGACATGATCTGCCCAAGCCATGGGCCGATAATACGTCGCGACCCGTGGAAAGTTATCTGCCAGTTTGAGGATTGGAGTAAACCGACCTCGCAAAACAAAAAGATTGTGATCCTGTTTTTGTCACCACACGGCAGCACCGAAAAAATGGCGCATGCGGTAGCCCAAGGCGCGTCGCAGGACGGAATCCAGGTCATCAGCTATCATATAAACAGCCTCAATGCCGCCGAACTGCGCAACCTGATGGAGGAGGCCGATACCCTGCTTTTCGGTATTCCGACGTTCAACCGCGACATTGCCAAGCCGATGTGGGAAGTACTGGCGTACCTGAGCACCGTAAAACTGAAAACAAATCTGGCGGGTGTATTCGGCAGCTATGGTTGGAGTGGTGAGGCGTGCAAAATGGCGGAGGACCGCCTGAAAAGCCTTGGCTTCAAGCTGGTTGCTGAGACCGTACGGACACAATTCACCCCAAAACCTGAGGTCCTTGAGCAGTGCGAAGCACTCGGACGAGCGGCAGCTGAAGCGGTGGCAGCCCGTTAAATTGTGGAATAGTTGCTTCATTGATAAAGAGAGAGGCGGGCACACGGTGCTCGCCTCTCTCTTGTTTCATAGCCTAAGAATTATATTGCGGGTGGTACATCATTACCAGCTGAGCCCGATTTTCAAGGCAGAGCGGGCATAATTCGCCGGCATCATTCCACACCTCACCAGCCAGCCATTCACCCGCCTCGGCATATACGGACGGCGCGGCATTTTCGTCATACTCCTTTGTGCACATGGTACAAACTTTCAAACCGTCCCCCCCGCACACGCCCGTTCATACTCGCTGCGCAGATGTGCCTGATCCGCCGTACCGATAATGCTCCATGGCATGGTTTCATCAGCAGCTATTGTTCGTTCAACGTACCAGCCGGTATCTATGCTGCACGACTTGGCTGCCTTTTTGAGGTTTGCTCCCCCGGCCATCTCAGCCAGCAGTGCTGATAAACGGCGATCACCACGCGACAGCAATGCCTGTAGATACGACTCACGCAAGCTTTCCACCTTCAGCTTGACATTGGACAACCTCCGCAGCTTTCCTTCCAGCAGCTTAACCTTACGTTCCAACGAAGAGAGCGGTTCCATGCCACACCACTGAAAAGGGGTGAAGGGCTTGGGAATAAACGGATTAACCGACAGGGTAATTTCACCGAGCCGTTTGTTGGCGCGCCCTCGCTCAATAACCCGCTCACGAATCGTCTCCACCAACCGCACCATCTCGTCGAGATCGGCGTCCGTTTCACCCGGCAACCCGATGATGAAATACAGCTTCAGGTTGAGAATATCTCGAGCAATGAGCATTTCACAAGCATCCAGAATCTGTGCCTCGGTCAGGTTTTTGCGGATCACATCACGCATCCGCTGTGAGCCACCCTCCGGAGCAAGAGATATCGTTTTATGTCCACAGGCAATCAGACAATCCAGCATATCAGGATCAATCCGGTCTATACGCAGTGATGAGACCGATACCTTGGCCCCCTTTTCGACAATGTACCGGCATAGTCGGCCAATCTCGGCATAATCTGATACAGCCGCGCCCACCAAGCCCACCTTGGCACGATGAGTAAGACCTTCATCAATTTGGGCAATAATATTTTCGTACGGCTGCTGACGAAAGGCGCCGTAGATAAAGCCCGAGCTGCAAAAACGGCAGCCACGCGGACAGCCGCGAGCGACCTCCACCAGAAACATATCACCAAATTCGGTATTTTCGGTCAGGATCTGCGAGGCTGATGGTTCGTGCTGTTCCAGGCAGACTGCGGCACGTGTGACCGGCAGTGGGGCGTCCGCATCGGCATCGTATCCGACCAGCTGGCCACCATCATAGCGCGGCTGGTAAAAAGCCGGCACGTAGACACCTGATATCGCAGAGAAGGCCTGCAGCAATCCCTGTCGGCCATTATCCACCGGGGAAAGCAGCGTCTCAATCAGAGCGGGGATGATGTCCTCACCTTCTCCGATACAGATAGCGTCAATAAAATCGGCAACCGGCTCCGGATTAATGAAAAAGGCAGCACCGCCGGCAATAATCAGTGGGTCGGACTGACTACGTTCACGGGAATAAAGTGGAATTCGCGCCAGATTGAGGATCAAAGGGATATTCAGGTAGTCCGGTTCGAACGAGGTGGAAAATGCAATAACGTCAAAATCGGCCAGAGGAGTTGAGGATTCAAGCGAAAGCAGCGGAGTGCCGCTGCGGCGGTATTCTTCAAGCATGTCGCGATCAGGAAGAAAGGCGCGCTCACAGCGAATGTCGGTTGAACCGGCCAACAACGCATACACCGTCTGAAAGCCAAGGCTACTCATGCCGGTCTGATAACGGCTTGGTGAGACCAGGCAGATGGTAAGCTGCCCTACCCTTCCGTGCGGATGAAGATGCGTTTCTGCCTGCAGCAGGCCGCGATGATAAGTGCGAATATCCCTACTCATTGCGGGATCATAGTCAATAGTGGCTGGGAGGCTTTAAAAGCCAAACGCCGCAGAAGCGGCGTTTGGATAATCTTATGTATGGTTACCGACATGTTTTCAGGCTTTTGCAAGTGAAACATACTGAGGAAATGAGGCAGAGACGGTAACAATATTTGCGGCAGCGTCCCTGAAATGTGCCGGTATAAACAGCGCACCGGACTGAATCTGCTCGGATGGTCGTGCTTTCAGAGAGATACTTCCTGCTGTGGAGCTGATCGTGAGGGAATCCCCGGCGGCGATTCCAATTGCAGCAGCGTCCTGGCAGGAGAGTTCAACATACGCTTCACCTGCCACCAGAAGGTTGTTCTCCGACTGGGTTGTCATTGAGCCGTTATGGTGCTGTATCGGGCCGATGGTAAGGGCAAATGGAGCTGTTGCCGGCGAAAGGGCAAGCGGTGCAAGCGGAGCACACACAGAGGTTGTCGTACGGTTTTTGATGCGACCCATTCTGCAACCGTCATGATCACATACATCACTATAAAGGGAGGTGAGAGCGGTTATTTCATGGTGCAGCGCATCAAGCGTCTGGGCGGTGCCGGCTGTTTTTGGTGCAATCAGGCGGTGCAGTGCTTGCAGGATATCGGCATCCGTACGTGCGGTTCCGGCCGGTTTTACGGCGGCGTTGAAACATTGTACCCGATTATCAATCGAGGTGAATGAACCGGCCTTTTCGGCAGCGGTTGCAGCGGGGAGAACAACATGCGCCAGCGCGGCGGTATCGGTCAGAAAGAGATCCTGAACGACGAGTAGCTCAAGCTTCTGCAGTGCCTTCATAATGCGGGTACGATTCGGCATAAAATGAAGTGGATCACTGCCCATGACGTACAGTGCTTTGATCTGGCCCGCTTCAATGGCATCAACTATCTGAAAGAGATCTTTCCCCGCAACAGCAGGTACGGTGGTGTTCCAGACCGATCCAAACGATGCGGCAGCATGCTCGTAGGTGTGATAACCGGGCAGATACTCCGGGCAGACGCCCATATCTAACAGTCCCTGCGTGTTGTTTTTTTCATCCAGCGGATAGATTCCGGCTCCTGTCTCGGCAACAGCACCGATCAATAATGCCAGATTGACGACACCTGCAACGGCGTTCCTGCAATCAGCTGAACGGATAATATCAGCGCCATAAATGACCGCAACAGGGCCGCGTGGGCAGATCAGAGCGGCTGCTTCTTGAAACTGTGCTTCGGTGATTCCCGATATTTCACAAATCCGCTCAAAGGTAAGAGCGTCAAGTGACGATTTCAACTGGTCAAATCCGGCCAAAGTTACCGCTGTAGCACAGCCTTCTGCAAGTATCGCCTTGTTAAGACCGGCAACCAGCCACGCTTCGCTGCCGGGACGGCACTGCAGGAAGGCATTGGCAAACTTGTTCATGGAACTGGGGCGGCTACCGGCAATCACCAGCTTGGCATCGTTTTTCGTGGCGGCCTGAATGGTTCGATAGGCAAATCCAGCTGATTCGCCCTTGAGATCAGCGCCAATGACAACAATGGCACCGGCCTTTTCAATGGCTTCCATGCCAAGCGTTCCGCCGCTGTAGCCGAGCATCTCCCACTGGACGATCTGCGCAGGCAGGTAGCCGAGACGGGCTTCGGAGTCGATATTATTACTGCCCAAAGCGCCGCGCAGGAACTTCTGGAACAGATAACTTTCTTCATTAGTCACCCGTGGTGATCCGATACCGGCAATGGCATCGCCGCCAGCAACGGCAGCGATCTCTTTCAGCCGCGAGGCAACATCTCCCAGCGCCTGGTCCCAGTTGGATTTCCTCAGACTGCCGCCGCTGTCTTTGATCAATGGAGATGTTAGACGCGCCGGAGCGTTAAAAGCGGCATAACCGAAACGGCCATTGATGCAGAGATTACCCTTGTTGTAGCCATCATCGGAGCTTGTGACACGCTCAATTTTGCCGTCCTTTGCATGGTATTCGACCTGGCAACCGGAAGAGCAGAAGCTGCAGATTCCCGGAGTTACCTCAAATGCCCAGGGGCGGCCCTTAAATTTGAACGGCTTGCTGATAAGAGTACCGGTCGGACAGGCACCGATGCAGTTACCGCAGAAATCACAGTCGAGCGGCTGACGGGTGATCGTGTCGATGATCGTATTGTCACCGCGATCGACAACCTCAATTGCTTCACGGCCAACCACTTCGCGACAGACCTTGACGCATTTTTCACAAAGGATACAGCGGTTCGGGTCACTCTCCAGCAGCTTCCAATCATAGCGGATTGGTAAGCGTTCCAGATCCGCACCGTAGCTGTTTTTATCAACTTTGAGAGTGTAGCAGGTATCCTGCAGATCACATTCACCAGCGGCATCACAGATCGGGCAGTCAAGCGGATGGTTGACAAGCATCAGTTCCAGCGTTTTTTTGCGGGCAGTTTCAAGTTCGGGTGAAGTCGTGATGACAGTGATGCCATCTTTGACCGGCGTGTTACAGGCGGTCATAAAACGCTCGACACCTTCCACCTTGACCACACATATTCGACAGGCTCCGGTGGTGGATACCTTTTTCAACCAGCAGAGGGTTGGAATCTTGATGCCTAATTCTGCTGCCGCCTCCAAAATGGTGGCACCAACCGGTACCGTTACCATTGCGCCGTCGATAGTCAGTGTAGCCGTACTTTTTTTGTCGCTGGGCTCTGTATGTGACATGCTGTTTTTCTCCGATAATTAAGTAAGTATAACTAAACAGTCACCATCGCCATACGGTAGCAGCGGAGGCAACGATCGGCTTCTATCTGTGCAGTTGTATCGCTGAAACCCAATTCGACTTCGCGGTAATTACCTTTGGCAGCACGCGCTTTGCCATGAACCTCTTTCTGGTTGGCACGGTCGCTTGAGTCAAGCCAAGCCACACTTTCGTTCTTGTCATAGACACCCAGATAGGTCAGCAGGTCATCAAAAATATCCTGTTCAGAAAGATACGCCTTCCCTTCTTCCAGCCAGCGTTGAATAACCAGGGCCGCCCGATGAGCATTGCCGATGCAGGCAACAACCGTCAGCGGGCCGATTTCGGCATCACCACCAGCAAAAACACCTTCGCAATCGGTAATCAGCGAACGGGAAAGCATGTTACCCATACCATCTTTCAGGTCTTTGCCGGCGGCATCTTTCAGCGGCAGATACTTGGTAACAATCGTATTCCACTTGGTAATATCGACGCCAAGGTCAGGCGGAATGAAGCTCAGATCCGGGTCCTGGCCGATGGCCGGGATAATGGTATCGCACTCGACGATGAACTCGCTGCCGGGTACCGGCTCAGGGCGACGACGACCGGAAGCATCCGGCTCACCCATCGCCATACGAACGCATTCCACGCCAGTTACCTGATCACTGGCATCAACAACAACCTTTGTCGGCAGTACCTGGAACTCGAACTTGACCCCTTCCTCATCAGCACCGTCAACTTCCCATACGTCGGCCGGCATCTCTTTGCGGGAACGACGATAAAGCAGGATTGAATCTTCAGCACCCTCTCGCAACGCCACCCGCACACAGTCTATGGCAGTATTACCGCCGCCGACTACGCATACTTTTTTGCCCATGCCGGTTGGATTGCCCAAATAGGCTTCGCGCAGAAAATCTATCCCGCCGGAGAGAAAGCCCTTATAGCCCTTATCTTCGCCCTCGACTCCCATCGGCTTGGAACGGTGCGCTCCCGGTGCCAGAAAGACTGCATCATATTTTTGTTTCAGCTCCGGCAACGAAATATCCTTGCCGACGCGACAGTTATAAATAATCTCTACGCCAAGCGCCTGAACAATATCAATATCGCGCTGCAGAATATGGCGCGGCATACGGTAGGCCGGGATGCCAACGGCGATCATCCCGCCGCCATACCCATCAGGCAGGGCTTCATAGATCGTACACTGATACCCTTCCAGAGCAAGATAGTAGGCACAGGCGACTCCGGCCGGGCCGGCACCGACAATCGCTACGGTTTTATCCTTTTTCGGCTTGGTCTGCGCAGGCGGGGTGATAGCATGCATCCATTCATAGTCGGACGCGGAACGCTTCAGTACCATAATATTGATAGAATCATCGACGTTTTTACGGCGGCAGGCTGTTTCGCACGGGTGCGGACAGACACGACCACAGACAGCCGGCATCGGCATATTTTCACGGATGGTGGCCAAAGCCTCGCCGTACTGGTAATTTTTTATCTCTTCAATATATTTGGGAATATCGATGTGAGCAGGACATTTGTCCATGCAAGGTGCGGTGATCTTGTGAATGTAATTG